>JAIBAH010000024.1 GCA_019695295.1 Bacteroidia bacterium
AAACCACCCTGTTTGTGGTGGTTTTTCCTTTTTTTAACCTTTTACCTTTTTACTTAAACTAATATATCCCTTTTACCCCTAAAGATGATAAGTCAAGAACCTTTTCACTTAAACTAATATACCCTTTTTTCCCTAAATATGATAAGTCAAGAACCTTTATTTCCCTAATTCTGATACAAAGGTAGAGCTCTTTTTCCGGGCATAAACCGGACTTTGAGCAACCGGGCAACCTTAGCGAGCAAACGCATGGATTTACCGAGGAAGCGTTAAAAACCCCTGTTTTTTAAATAGCAGTTCGACCCAATATTTGATTTACTAAGGGATGAATACAGAAACCCTCAACTGCATTGAAACGCTGTTCGGGTACACTCTCCCGGAAAAACAAAAAAGCTACCATATCACTACGGTAGCCAATTAATACCCTTTTTTACTAACTTATGAAAAAGTCAAGAACCTTTTCTAATGACCTTTTAAGTGGATACAAAATTATCCGCTTTTAAGCGATATTGAGTATGCTCCAAAGGGAATGATTCCACTTTCTTAGAGAGCGCAGAAGGTAATTGATTTAACGATATTTATTTTCAGGTAGGAATAAAGACTTTACTGTCAGAGAATTTTTTTCATAAAGATTTTTTGCTGAATTTAAAATAATGTCAGCGGCGGGAGCAGTTGAAATGACCTGCGGTGATATTCTGTAACCCCAAACTCCTGAATCGCCTGCCGGTGAGAAGCGGTGGGATAACCTTTATTTTCTTTCCATCCGTATTGAGGATACTCATCATTGATTTTTGCCATATAATCATCCCTGAAAGTTTTAGCCAGTACGGAAGCGGCGGCAATATGCATATACTTTGCGTCACCTTTCACAATGCTTAGATGCGGAATTGAATGTTTGCGAAAGCGGTTTCCATCTATACATAAAAATTCAGGGGTAACAGAAAGTCCGTTTACGGCTTCATGCATTGCGTCAAATGTAGCCTGAAGAATATTCACCGAATCAATTCTTTTTTCGCCTATAAATGCTACATTCCAGGCTATTGCTTTTTCGATGATTATTTTCCGGACTTTTTCTCTTTGGGCATGAGTCAGTTGTTTGGAATCATTGAGGACTTCACACTCAAAATCATCGGGCAAAATCACTGCCGCAGCCACTACCGGACCGGCAAGGCATCCTCTTCCTGCTTCATCTATACCGGCTTCGGATAATTCAGGATGATATTTCAGAATAAGTGCCATAAAAAAACTATGCGGTTTGATGTGAAAATGAGTTAGAATAATTACCGGAAAATAAATGAATTATACTACATAAATCACTTTCTCTCTTTTTTCAGTAAGTATTCCAATGGAGGAAAGAGTAAGTCCAAGGCCTTCGGCTACTTTCAGAAAATCCTGCTCATAATCCGGCAAAACGGCAACGAGTAAACCGCCGCTTGTCTGAGGGTCGGCGAGGATGAATTTCTGAAAATCACTCACCGGTGCCACCTCATGCCCGTAGCTGTCCCAATTCCGGTTGGTGCCTCCGGGAATACATTTTTGAACGATATATTCCGGTGCTTCCGGGATTACGGGAACCTTCTCAAAGTCAATTTCGGCACTCAACCCGCTTCCTTTGCACATTTCGCCGAGATGCCCCAGCAATCCGAATCCGGTGACGTCGGTCATTGCTTTAATATAGGATAAAGTGCCGAAGGTTTCGCCGGCACGATTGAGTTTTACCATGGAATCTCTGCCAATGTGCTGATGCTCCGGCAATAAAACCCCTCTTTTCTGCGCGGTTGAAAGCACTCCGACTCCGAGGGGCTTGGTCAGAAACAACTTACACCCTGCAACCCCACCTGAATTGGTTTTCAGATGTTCAATTTTCATTCTACCGGTAACCGCAAGCCCAAAAACAGGCTCGGGATTGTCTATACTATGCCCGCCGGCCAAAGAGATACCCGCTTCTGCGCATACGGCTCTGCTGCCCTCGATGATTCTTTTTGCCACCTCAGCCGGAAGTTTATCTACCGGTAGTCCCAGAATCGCGATTGCCAGCAAAGGAGTCCCCCCCATTGCATAAATATCACTTATCGCATTTACAGAAGCAATCCGCCCGAAGTCATACGCGTCATCCACAATCGGCATAAAGAAATCGGTTGTGCTGATAATCGCAGTTCCGTCTCCCAAATCCAGCACAGCGGCATCATCTCTTGATTCATTGCCTACTAACAGTGCGGGAGAAGGAATGTATTGAATTTCGGAATGCAGAATCGTGTCGAGTACTTTCGGTGAAATTTTGCAACCACAGCCCGCCCCGTGGCTAAACTGTGTGAGTTTTATATCCTGAACCTGAGTTTCCATTTTTTTTAAATTTTAATGCGGCAAAAATACACATTTCCCTTCTGAGTTAAAATTTTTTTATTTGTAATCAGAGTTGTTTCGAAAAATGCGATAACTGAAGCTGCTTTTATTTCTTTAAAATAAAGTAGTCTTTCAAAATGACGAGCATTTCAGGAGTTACCCCTTCTGCTTTTGCCACATCCTCCCAGGAATTGAAATATCCGTTTAGTTTTCGGTATGTAACCAAACGATTAGCCGGTTCTTTTTGCATAAAGGGATATTTACACAAGTCATAGGCAGAAATATAATTCAGGGATTTCTTCTGACTCTCCTGAAGGGGAGAAACTTTGAGTAAGGGTTTCATTTTCTGATAATTTTCTTCCGAAATTCCCCAAACCGCCCGGAGATGCTCCACATTGGCAAAGCCTCCAATCTGATTTCTGAGTTCGAGGATACGGATTGCTGTTTTTTCGCCTATTCCCGGTACCGTTTGCAGTTCTTCTGCCGCTGCAGTATTCAAATCAATTGCCACTGAAGTTTTGGGAGGGGTGCTTTTACCTGCCTCCGGGATATTTCTTTCGGATAAAGGAGGCTGTGATTCTTTCTCCTGAATATATCCGGGTTCTTTTCTGACGAGGTGTAAATAAGGTAGAATCCCATCAAAGGTTTCCTGTGAGATTCCGTACACCTGCTGAATATCGGTTACCGTCTGAAATCCAGCCCTTCGGCTATCACGGTATTTTACAATTCTTTCGCTAAGTACAGCCCCGATACCCGGTAGTTTTTCAAAATCTTCGGCGGTGGCAGTATTAATATTCAGATGAGGAATGGGTTCATTCGGGCTGTATTTTTTATCCATTTTATTTAACGCCCTTTTTTTCAAGTCAGGGGAAATGCTGTCGAGTTTCAGATAAGGTAAAATCAGGGTGTAGGTTTCCGGCTTTAACCCATATACTTCGGATATTTGATTCAAATCTGTAAAGCCTCCGATTTTTTCCCTGTACTTCACAATTCTTGCGCTTAATTTCTGACCTATACCCGGCAATTTCTCCCACGCTGCTGAATCCGCTGAATTTACATAGACTAACTCCACCACTGATTTTGCGCTATCAGGAAATGCAAGTAAAAAACGGGGACTTTCCTTACGGAAAAAGAATCCTGTTTTCCTGACAATCAAGATCAGAAAAACAATCAAAAACAGTATAAAAAAGCCCCGTTTGTGTGAAGGGGAAAAAAAATACAATGTTTTTTTACTCATAATATAAAAAAATACGCTGTCCGCTACAATAAAATACAAATATACAAAAAAAGTAATTCCAGGAGATTTCCTCTCAAAAAATGGGCTGGAATCATACAATTATGGAGAAAATTTAGCGAAAAGAGCAATTCTGAAAAAATAAAAAACTACACAATTCCGTAATATACTAACAGAGGAAATATATAAAACAAAAACCACATGAATGGGTACATCCAATTTAAAACATAGTGGTTATTTTATTGTTAAATTTGCATTATTAAGTAATTGGTAGTTGGGTTTCTCATAAAAATCATCTGATAATCAAGGGCGTGATGTCATAGATTGTTTGATGATTTTTTCTCTTTATAGTTTCCCTGACAATCTCCGGACGATTCCCGCAGCAAGAAAAAAAATAGCCGGAACGAACACAAAAAGCATCCGTTCCGGCTCAGAAAAAAAGATTATCTGAGCGGCTCAAGCCGGATAATCATTCCGTAAATATTTTCGCTTTCGAGTTTATTTTTAAGTTTCTCTGCCTCCTCTTTAGCGGTAAACGGCCCTACAATATACCGTAAAACCTCCTTGTTTCCCACTACATCGGAATGAATCATTGTATTCTGGATTCCGTGTCGGTAAAGATTATCGGAGATTTCCAGTACTTCCCTGTATTGAGAGACAACGGCAATCTGAATCCCGTATCCATTTTCGGGCATTCTGGATGCTTCGAGTTTAAAAAGCCCCAGGCCTCCGGTTTTCAGTACAGTTTCTCCGGATTCTGCGGTTGCTCCTTCATTCAGATTACCAGCCTCACCAGAAACAGCCGGTACGGGCAAAGCGCTTTCCCCTCTTAAAGAGGCACTTCCGTCAAAGAAATCAATTTCTATACTTCGTTCCGGGTTGGTGGTAGGGTTAGCGGAGGAAAAATCCGGAGCGGGAAGCGCATCAAGGTCGGTAATCTTAATCTCTTCTACAATTACGCTTCGGTCAAAGGCTTCAAAGATATCCAAATCGGACGCTGCTGCCCATGAAAGCTGAATATCGTAGTCCGGAATCGTGGATTGATTATCAGTAACCTGAACAATCACCGAAAGGTCAGGATTAGATTTTCGGGTTACTTTCAGATAACTTCCGATTGAGTACTTATTATGAGCGCAAATATACTGTCCTCCATTATAGAGCTCTCCGTTTTTCATTACCCTTCCCTCATAAGCATCCGGGAAAACGATAGCATTTCCTACCGTAAACAACCCTTCAGGCGTATATTTCATATTCTGAACGAGGATTTCCGTATAGTTTGGGGAAGTCACCACTCCCTGACTTTCATAAACAGTTTCCTGCTGAGCGGTAACGGTCTGAGAACCAAAATCACTATCGTAATTACTTTCAGTACGTTTTAATGCATTCAAATCATCCTCGTAGGTGTAAAGCTGATTTTCGTCATTTTGATAGTAATCTGCCGCATATTCACTGTAGGCTTCGTCATTATTGAGCGGCTCTATCACTACATTGGCTACTCCTTTCCGGATAATTCCGATTTGTGAAGCTGCTGCGCGGGATAAATCAATGCCTCTTCCTTTCACATAAGGTCCTCTGTCGTTGACCCTAACCACTACCGATTGCTTGTTTTCGGTATTGGTAACTTTTAGCAAAGTACCAAAAGGGAGGCTTCTGTGCGCAGCGGTAAGCTGCTTCTGATTAAAAATTTCTCCGTTGGCAGTTTTTCTCCCGTGAAAAAAATCTGCATAAAATGACGCCTTACATTCAACGGGCTTTGGCTGGGAAAAAGAAGAAAGAGGTAAAATGACAGCATTTACCAGTAGAAATAATGAAATCCGGTAAACCTTTTTTTGCATAGTAATACACTTCATATCCAACTATTTAATTTAAAGGTGAGACAATCCTTAAACCCAATATATCCTGCATTTCATGCTGAATCTATTTACTGATTGCCATTAATAAAAAAACATATATTGATGATTGAGATTAAGCAAATGAAAAAAATTTATATTTACATATAATTGTACGCTACTATTATCAGGCTAATATTACCCTTTTTCCCTACACTTCAGGCTTTCCGGCATAAAAGGGAAGCACTTCTCTCTGGTATTTCCCTGACAAAACCAATGCCACCCGGGGGAGTAATTCAATGTTCAAAATCCTGATACAGGAGAACATCCAAAAACAACGGATTTTTATTTCAAAAAAATAAATTACCAGAGAATTTGTAATTTTATTCCTGGTCAGAAATTGCCCAGAACTGGAAAAAACGTCCGGCATGATTTTCATATTTTTTAAGAGTCTGTAAAACAAGCTAAAAAAAGAAATTTTGCGCAAGTTACTGACAATCTATGAATTAACCAAAAAAAAAATATTCTTTTTTTTACAGAAGGAAAAATTTTCAGGGAATTTTGTCCGGAATTTACAGTTTCTAACTAAATTTTTCCCACACTTCGTGCAAGCCTCTCAGAAAATCCGGTACAGACATTCTTTTTTTACCTTCATATTGCAACTCTTTAATAATTAAATACTTATCTTTTGTTTCCACCCAAATTCCGGAGAAGTCGTCCGGTATATGGATTTTTCCGGGCTCAGATACTTTTTCAATACTCTTTCCGGTTTCCGAAGCATATATTTTTACGTTTTTTCCATGAATAGTAGTAAAGGCCGTCGGGTAAGGAGAGAGTCCTTTTATGAAATTCCCGAGCGAATCTGCCGGACGGTTCCAGTCTATAAGGCAATCTTCCCTGAATATTTTCGGGGCTTTATTTACCGCCTTGGCTTCGTCCTGAGGAATAGGAGTAATGGTATTATTCTGCAATCCGCTGAGCGTTTTTACCACCAGGCCGGCTCCTGCGGTTTTCAGTACATCGTGTAGTATCCCTGCATTCCAGTCCTCCCCTATTTTCACCTTTTCCTGCATAAGCAGATTTCCGGTATCGATTTCTTTATCTATAAAAAAAGTGGTTACTCCGGTTTCTTTCTCTCCGTTAATCAAGGCATGATTAATCGGAGCCGCGCCTCTGTAATCGGGCAGGAGTGAAGCATGCAGGTTGAGGGTTCCCATTTTGGGGATTCGCCATACTACCTCCGGAAGCATTCTGAACGCTACCACAACGGCAATGTCAGGATTGAGTGCAGTGAGTTGCTGAATAAAAACGGGGTCTTTGAGTTTTTCGGGTTGCAAAAGCGGAATACCGAGTTGTTGTGCACATATTTTGACCGGAGAAGGGGTGAGTTTCATGCCTCTTCCGGAAGGTTTGTCCGCCACAGTCACCACTGCTACTACTTCGTGTCCTGCCTCATGAATTTTTTCGAGTGTTTCCACTGCAAATTCCGGCGTTCCCATAAATACTACTTTCATATCTTTAAAATTCTTACTTTCTTTGTACTGGATTTCTCTAATAATCTGCATTCAGGTATAGTAACTAATATTCATGCATTTATGTTAATGATTCTCTCACCTTCCAAGACGCTGGATTTTTCGCCGAATGAAGTCAAAACTGCAACTCAGCCGGTTTTTCAGAAAGAAATCAGCAGTCTCGTTAAAGTAATGAAAAAACTTTCTCCCCCTGCAATCGGGGTGTTGATGGAGGTAAGTGACAAAATCGCCGGGCTTAACTATGAACGGTATCAGCATTTTTCTGATGTATTCGATTCCGGCAATTCCAAACAGGCTTTGCTGGCTTTCAAGGGAGATGTTTATCTGGGATTCGAGCTGGAAAAATATACAGAAAAGGAGTACGAATATGCACAGTCTCATCTGAGAATTCTCTCCGGCCTATATGGATTACTGATGCCCCTGGATTATATTCAGCCGTATCGTCTGGAAATGGGAATCGGGTTAAAAAACCCCAAAGGGAAAAATCTCTATGAATTTTGGGGGGATAAAATTACAAAAGGATTAAATGCTGTTCTGGAAGCGTTCCCTGAAAAAGTTCTTATAAATCTGGCTTCTCAGGAGTATTTCGGTGCAGTAAAACCTGAAAAAATCAAAGGGAAGGTGATTACCATTCACTTTAAAGAGCTTAGAAACGGAAAACTCCAGGTAATTTCATTTAATGCAAAAAAAGCGAGAGGCAAAATGGCAAACTATGCAATCCGGAATCATCTCACCGACCCGGAAGCACTGAAGTCCTGTACAGAAGACGGCTACGTTTTTCACCCCGGTTATTCCGGAGTTCAGGATTGGGTATTTGTAAAGGGATAAGCGTAATTTATAGATTCTCAATTTTCACCGAAAATCCTCTTTTTTTAAATCAAAAAATATCCGCAAGAATCCCTTCCTGCGGATATTTACTTAATTCCCATTTTGTAACAATACGGTGGTTTTCATGTTTGACTGACAGGTAAGCGGGTTAAAAAGGGGTAAAAAAGTTTTTACTTTTCTCTGTTGTTTTTGGTTTCTATACCCGTTTATGAACCGTTATCATAAAAGGTAACCGTTTATCCTGATTTTTTTTTCAGGAATATTCAAAAACAAAAAAGCCACCTTTTGAAAGATGGCATTTCACTCTATAGAAAGTATTTTTTACCTGTACATTACCGTATTGACTGCGTCCACAACCCTTTTTACATTGGGTAAAAATGCCTCAATCAGCGTAGGCGCATACGGCAACGGAGTATCGGCACCGGTTACACGCACTACAGGGGCATCCAGATAATCAAAAGCCTTGCGTTGAATCATATAGGTAAGCTCGGTAGCGATACCACAAAGCGGCCATGCTTCTTCCACTACTACGCAGCGGTTGGTTTTCTTCACAGACTGAATCAGTGCGTCATAATCAATCGGACGTAAGGAACGGAGGTCAATCATTTCTGCATTGATTCCCATCTTTTCGAGTTCCTTGCAGGCATTAAGGCAAACATGCACCATTTTACCATAGGAAATAATGGTCACATCTGTACCAGCCTTTTTTATATCTGCCATTCCGATAGGAATAATAAACTCATCACTTTCGGGCACTTCGCCTTTCAACCCGTACATTTGCTCGGACTCCATTACAAGCACGGGATTTTCGTCACGGATAGCGGCTTTGATTAAGCCTTTTGCATCGCGGGGTGTACTCACGCTTACCACTTTCAGTCCTGGGGTATTGGCGTACCATGGTTCAAAGCTCTGAGAGTGAGTAGCGGCGAGTTGTCCGGCTGTCTGAGAAGGTCCGCGGAATACGATGGGGATATGATATTGGCCACCGCTCATCTGATGCATTTTGGCGGCATTGTTGATTACCTGATCAATAGCGACGAGGGAGAAATTAAAGGTCATGAATTCTACAATCGGGCGAAGCCCCATCATTGCAGCACCAACGCCAATACCTGCAAATCCCAATTCGGCAATCGGAGTATCAATGACTCTTTTTTCCCCGAATTCTGCCAGCATTCCTTCCGTTACCTTGTAGGCACCGTTATATTCTGCCACTTCTTCTCCCATTATAAAAACGCGGGAATCTCTTCGCATTTCCTCCGACATTCCCTCTCTGATTGCTTCTCTGAACTGAAGTTCTCTTGCCATAAACAGTTTTTTCTTTTTTACGAATTTAACGGCTGCAAAAATACATATTTTTAAGTACGAAAAACAAGGAATTTAAAAGAATGTTTTTGACTTTTGAAAGAAATTCGTTTTTAGGAAGAAATCCGTCTGATTATATCCATAAAAAAGCCGGCAAAATCTGCGTTTTGCCGGCGGGTTGGTTGTGGATGGGTTTACCCTGAAAAATTACTTCGAAACAAAAACTCTGGTGGCAAAAAATCCATTTTCGCCCTTAACCGTTAAAAAATACATGCCTGAGTGAAGGCGCTCAGTGGAAAAAGTCCAGCTAACGGGGCTGTTTCCGGCTACTTTTTCCTTAAACAACTGGAGTTCTCTTCCTGATAAATCGGTAATCAGGATTTCATATTGACCTTCAGGTAATGATGGAGCAGATAACGTAATATTATCTGTGGCGGGATTCGGATAGCAGGTCATAGACTCATAAAGGGGTGCTGTATTTTCTATCCCTACTGCTGAGGGGGTAATGATGTAGGTTTTAGCAGTGGCGTGAAAATAATCCGATGGAGTGGAAGACACCCCTGCAACCAGGATTTTCCCATTGGGCATAAATGCGATACCGGGGAAAAGATATTCTGATACGGGCAGTGTAAATACACTTCCGGGATGATATACAACTCCTGTAGTGAGATTTACAGAAATCAATGCTACGCTTGTGGGGTTTGAAGCAGAATCTACTCCGAGCAAATATGCAGTATTGGTATTTTTATCCACCGTATAATCATAAAATCCTCCGTCTGTATAACTATCTATCAGTGGAACACTTGTATTAACTTTGGCAAACACCTTAGTATCCGGATTGAAAGTAATCAGGGCATATTCCATATTCGGCATATAACGGTAAGCCATGAGCAGGTAGTTTCCGTTGGCAAGCCGGATATCAGCATGAGGATGCAGGTAAGTCCCCATCAGCCACCCTGAATCTGCGGGTATAATCTGACTGCTAAGGGTCTGAAATGTACCATTTACCGGCTCATAGTATTCCACGCTAGTATAGGTTGTACCGGAATACGTAGGCCATCCGCCAAAAACAACTGCTCCTCCGTCAGTAGTAGGCAATACATTAGGATACGCCCGGGGTTCGTTGAGGCTACCGGTCTGCGTAAAAGTGTTATTCACCAAATCATACACCTCCGCAACCTGAGCTCCGGTAGGATTGTACCACGCACCGGCAATCAATACATTTCCGTTATTGAGCTGAGCAGCCCCCATCATCATTCTTGCCATTGTCATGGAAGTCGTAGGAGTAAAAGTATTGGTTGAAGGGTTATAAATCTCACAAGAAGAATAACCCGGTGCAACGCCTAAGTTTTCACTTCCTCCTATGATAAGATAGGTACCATCAGACAACTTCACCACATTGGAAGCGTCATGCGGAAAATTCATGACCACTTCCGTAAAGGAATTTGTTCCGGGATTATAGAAATCCGCATACGAACAGGAGACAAAATCAAATTCCCTTCCTCCCAAAATGGCTACATTTCCATTGGATAAAACCGCAGGGAAAGGAGCAATTCTGGTTCGGTTCATATCCGGTCCGACCCCAAACTGCCCCCCTCCGGTCTGAGCATTTGCATAAAAGCAAAATGAGAGAATCCCCAAAAATAACAATGCGTTTAAAGAATAATGACGTTTCATGTTTTCCTTTTTTTAATTATAATTGAAATACAATACAAATATCCGGCGCTTTTTTCCCAAAAACTATGATATAAATCAGGAAAAAATATGATTTTTATCATGTTTTTCGGGTTTCACCCGGGTTTTTTGGGGTGATATGGGTGAGATATTCTCTCGCAGAGGCGCAAAGGCGCTAAGCTCATTGGGTAATCTCATTATTCTTTGCGCTCCCTGCGGCTTTGCGTGAAAAACAAAAAAGCCTTTGTGTGAAAAAAAATCCCTGCCTTTTCAATAATCGGGTATAAAAAAAAGACGGATAACATGGATTCATATTACCCGTCCTGAATTTACAGAAAAAAAATTTACTTACATATTATTGTAGCTCCGTTCAATAAAGGGAAAACGACAAGCCTGAGTAAGTCCATAATATTATAATGTATAGCGAATGAATTATCCGTTTTTCACCCTTACTTTTCTTGCGCCGTAGTAGCTGTGTGCATTGGGATTATACATCGCCTCGGCTGTAATTGCGGGCAATTCAAATGCGCCGGTATTTACTACCCTTGTCATATAATAGAAGGATTTACTTTCCTTTGCATTTACTGTAGTAAAAATCAGCATTCTGTCGTCCCTTACATCCATATAGTCCGGACTAAAACTTCCGCCCGCTTTTTCTATCCACTGAAAATCAGCAGAGACATTCAGTCTGGGGTTTTCGATTTCAAATCCGGAAGGGATAAGGTCGGAAACTGCTACGTAAGGAACGGTTCTTTCTCCTCCGTTGAGCGTAATTTTACATACAATCAGGTCTCCCTGTCTGAATTCACTTCCCTTCAGTTCGTTCCCCTTGCGGTCATAATAAGCCCTTCTTACCTGAAATTCCTTGTCTTCTTCCTTTATAGTAGCGTATTTTTTTATCCCTTCGGTATTCCAAGCGTAGAAAGTGCTTCCCGTTCCGGATGCCTTGAGAATAATATTTTTCCCGATTAAATCCTCTGCACTGAAAGATTCACTGGCCTTCTCAAGCGTTTTGATTTTTTTACCGTCGGCCCATATCTCCACCGATACTTTAGCGTCTTTTCTTTTACCGGCCGCTTTTCCCATCGCGAGGAAATACCATGCATTTTCCTGGGTTGAGTAGCATTCCGTTTGCTTGTCTGCCAGGAACTGAGTAAGGGTTTGCACCTTTTGATTGGAGGGGTCAACGTCCAGTAATACATTTAACATAATGGCATTGGCGCGGATTTCGGAATCAAAATTGTAAGCGTCCCTGTCTGTTCTTTCCATATCAAAACTTTTGGGCATGAGTTCATTATAAGCTCCCCAGTTTTTATTCAACGCAAAAGCCCCTGCAAGCAGATAACGGGTATCATTCGTCAGTAGTTCGGGTCTTGCTCGGTAGTAGTTCATCAGGGAGATATCCGCTTCTCCTGCAAGTGCCAAAACATAAAGTGCATAAATCGAAGCCTTGGGAGCAATTTTCCGAATCGTACGTCCGTTGGAATTATAGGAGACATAATCCTCATCGGTTTTTTCACTGGATTCATTTTTCAAAGCCCTGAGGACGTTTTTCATGGTATAATTATCCACTTCATATCCGTTTTTCCTTGCCTCCACGAGGAAGTGAGTAGCATAAACACTTGCCCAGCGGTTGTATTCACTCCCACCCTGCCAGTAATTGATTTTGCCGCTGTAATCCGCCATGGACTGAATTTTCTGAATTCCTTCCTTTACATAATAACTTGTAGTGACCCCTTTGCCCAAAAGGTCGGGGGCTGCGGCCTGCGCAAGTTCTGCAAAATAGAGCTGAGGGAAAAGTTTGGAGGTAATCTGCTCAAGACATCCGTAAGGATAGCCCATGAGTTGCCGGAGGTTTTTGGTATATTTCAGGGCAGGAAAACTACTCACAGTAATTCGGGTAGTCTGAGTACCAGCTACATAATCTGAGGGAATTTTCAGGGGAAGTTCTGTCCCTGCATTAATTTCTCCTCCTTCTGATTCGGTTACAAAAGAAGAAGCGGGTCTCACGGAGATTTCGGTTTCTTCAACAGTGGTTCCCAATCCGGAAGTTTTCAGGGTAATTTTGCCAATGCCCACATCGTCGGTGGTATTAATGCCGAAGTACAGATTTCCGCTGCCATTTGCTGCAATATCCACCGTTTGTGTTACCGCAGAAGTTACTTTCAGCGGACCGCTCACCTCTACGGAAACATTTACTTTGCCGGCTTTACTGGTAGTGTTTGAGACATTCACCGGCATAGAAATCGAATCGCCAATCGTCAGTGTCCGGGGAATCGCAGGCATCAGCACTACTTCATCCACTACTTTCATCGGTTTATCACCTGAGCCAAACCTTGAGCCTTCGTATGCTACAGCCATCAGCCTGATTTCTCCATTGTACTGAGGAATATCCAGTTCTACTTTTACCTCACCGTTTGCGTCTGTTTTACGAATTCCGCTCCACAAAGCCACGAGTTTGAACCTTTTTGCCTTCATCGGATTTTGCCTTTTGCCACTCATATAGTCATCTCCTCCGGCAGCAGAGGAAGCAATTTTCTGGTATTCGGGCAACAACAGGTCATATAAATCATAGCTTTCTACCGAGAGTTTTCTTTTGTCGTACATGTAGCCGTGAGGGTCAGGAGTTTTAAAGTTTTTTACCTGAAGGACTCCTTCGTCCACTGCGGCGAGGGTTACATAAATATCTTTTTTAGCTTCCGTTTTTACTGTAACGAACTGTTTGGTACGGGGTCTGACCGATTCCGGTGCGATGAGGGTTACGGGAAGTCTGGTAGAAGGCTTTTCAACCATAACTGGCTGATAACCATGACCTACCAGCAAAGGCACATCCTGATTGGTAAGCCCGTGTGGTTTAAATAAGGTGGCGGAAATATATACATTGGGTAAATACTCCTCCCCTACCGGAATCGGAATTTCCGTAGAATTTTGAGTAACCTCCACATAAAAATGCTTCAGTACACTTTCTCTTTCAATCGTAACGAGCATTTTTCCGGTAAAAGGAGTGATAAACAGGGCTTTTACTGTTTCCCCCGGCTGATATTTTTCCTTGTCAAGAACGATATCTATCTGTCCTTCCTTATCTATCTCAAAGGAAGAAGCCGACGCATTGCCGTAGCTGAAAGCATAAAAATCCTGATATACATAATCCTGTTCTCCGTCTTTATAAATCCGTAACTGATATCTTCCGGATTCTTTTACATTTACGGTAACCTCCCTGGCTGCACCGGAAACGGTAAGATTCTGTTCTGAAACCGGCACTTCCTTTTGCTCGGATACATAGCGGAACTGACCATTATCTCCCGATTTTCTCAATACCGTCTGCCATTCATATTTCACCACTTTGGCTTTTATTTTAAAATTCTGAAGTGGCTTTTCTTCTGCGTTTACTGCAATTGTCTGGAAGGTAAGGTCTTTGTTGGTTCCGAAATAATACCCGTTTGATTTAATTCCGATATAATGCTCCTTGGGGAAAATCTTAAAACTTTCCAGGCGATTTACGGTGCGCCCGGTTACATCAAATACACTTACATAGAGTTTGCCCTCGACAATCCCCCCGGATTTGATGTTTTCCGGAACAGAGAATGCTCCTGTCACCTTTCCATTATCATCCAGAACGCCTTCTTCAAACGTATTTTCAAAAGAGGTATTGCTATAGGAAGTGTTGGAAAAATTAAACTTTTTATACTCACGGGGCATAAAAGGAATATGATTCAGCACTACATCGGTTTGATATTTATGGCCTTTTGCCGGCTCTCCGAACAGGTATTCAGCACTGATTGTATAGCCGACTTCCCCTCCGGCTTCTCCGGTTTCGTCACAATCTACGGTTGCCCGGATTTTGTCAGGAGCAAATTCTTCGATATTAAACCGGTAAGACTGAATGAATTTTCCGTTTGCAGAAGAAAGTTCTGCTGTATAAGGACCGGTACCGGCAAATTCAGGTGTTTCGATATCGAGTTCAAAAGAGCCCTGCTCATTGAGTGTTTTCTGAAATTCATGAAACACTTTTCCTACGGGCGTAATTACCTTCACCTGAACCGGAAGGTCTTTGACAATCCCAAATTGATTATTTCTGACGATACCGGAAAGATGAATGGTTTCTCCAGGGCGGTAGATATTCCTGTCGGCATAGAGAAAAGCATCAAAATCATCGGTTCCTACGTATTTTCCTCCTACTTCATAGCGGGAAGTACCTACTTCGGAAGCCTGCATATCCAGGTAATTGAAGTCATCGCCCAGGGAAGCATACAGCAGTCTCGGGCTGAAATCCATGGGTTCCTTGTAGAGATTTTCGACTTTGGCGATTCCCTGTGCGTCGGTAGTAACGGTGCTCAGGGTCTGATTATTGGCGGATACAATCTGAACGGTCACATTGGGCAGTGCCTGTGTGGTTTTGATAGAGTTGGCAAAAACAAGAAGGTCATTTCCGGACTTTTTAGCAATCAATCCTATATCAGAAAAAGAGATGATTTTGGCATCCCGAACATAATAATCCTCATCTGAACGGACAGATACCACATAAATCCCCCTGAAACGCTGATTGACGGCTTTGTGAAGATTGATGGTAGCATACTGAAAGGTGTTTTTATTTTCGGCAAACCGGATTTCTTCGGTGTAAATTTCTTTTCCGTAATCACCTACGGAATATTCTGATGGCTCTTCGTCACCATAACTGTTATCATAGCGGTAGCGGTCATAGTTGTAATTATTATTAAAGAAAAACAGCATATTATTCTGAAATACTTCTTCTACCGTTACTTCTACTTCTTTGAGATTTACCGTTTCAAATTTCAGGTTCTCCTCCCCTCCTCTCATAAGATAAATTCCCTGCTTATCCGAAAAACGCAAAAGAGGTTTTACATCACTTGCGGTAAGATATTCGGTAAAAGCATTTTCCAGCACTCCTCCGTATAAGCCGGGAAGCCCTTTTTCGACAGAAAGTTTTACTTCATTGGGCATTGGAGCTTTTCCTTTGATAATTATATGTTCTGACTCAACTTCTATGGACTGACTGTTGAGGGCCGGAGTAACGGTAATATATTTTGAAGCTTTTTTCGCGTCAATTTCCTGAGTAGTAGTTACTGTAATCGTGTAATAATCCTCATCCATACTTGCCACCGCTTCAGTGATTGCTACTCTTTGAATCGGGGGAAGATTTACAGAAAAACTTCTGTCCTCTTTCAGGGGAGTTTTATTAAGGGTGGAATTGAGGCCTTTTTTTACAACGATTTCAAACTTTTGTTCTTCTTTGGTTTGGGCAATTCTCCCGAAATCAATCGCAATTACGTCCGAGGGTTTGTCGGTCATGAGAGTATATCCGGTAATTTCTTTTTTGTTTTGCATTACTTTCAGATGGCTTCTGAGTGCCTCCGGATCAACCTTGTAGTTAAAATAAACATTTCCCTGTACGCTGAGCTTGTACTCTTCATTTTTGATGGGAGTGTAAAAAATATCTGTTTTAATCACGGTAAAATCCGGCGTTTTAAAGGTTACGGTATTGAAACGGGTTTTTAAGTCCTGATTGCCAGACTCCGCCACAATTTCCGATTTATTAAAAGAGGCTTTGTAATCCTGTCCGCTTTTGAGGGGTTGAGCGGGAGAAAAAACGAGGGTATTCGGAGAAGTCCACTTATACTTACCGGATATTGCAGGCTGAAAAGAAAGATAGTTTGCATCTATCCATTTATCTAATTTGTCTTTGGATACCACGTCCTTATTAAAGGTCACGGCAAATGTCTGAAAGTTATCCACTTCGCCTGTGGGCGTAAATTTGGTTACCCTGAGTACATTCGTATTACAGGAAAATAGCAAAAATGCCAGTAAAACGAAAAAGGAAGTTAAGTTTAAAATTTGTCGCATAGTCATTGAAATTTGAATAAAAAAAAGGAAAAACAGATCATTGGAGAATCTAAAAAAGGAGAAAACTTCTTTTGCTTCCATTAGGAATGGCTTCAAAATAAATTGTTCAATTTCACTTGTCCCGCTTTGCGGGTTCCTTTCGTATAAGCCAATTCTGTTAATTGTCTTATACTCAGGAATGCCCCCAAACTGCGTTGGATTTTCGTTACAATACACTGCATTGCGCCTCAAATCCGCCTTGTTTTGGAACAAAATCCTGGGCGAAATTCTTTGCAATTTATTTCTGCGTCATTCCTTATAAAAACGCTCAATAATCCGGTATAAAGTTACCGTTTTTTTGGTTACCAAAAATAGTATCTGCATTATTTTTACAGGAATCCGTTGCTTTTTTGGAGTTTATTCTACTTCCTCTTTCATAGATGCCTTTATTTTTTTTGCTTTTTTCTGAAACAAAACAGGTTAACTATCGTTTATTGACAGTAATACTATTAAAATCGTGAGTAATGCATTCTTTTTTACATTCTGTTAGGCCAAACATCAATCCAAAAGTGTATAGTAAAGACCCTTTTTCGTCAGAATTAGGGAAGAAAATTATCGCTGAAAGTATCGTTATGATAGACGAAGTTGGGCTTGAAAGTTTTACGTTTAAAAAACTAGCCAACCGGTTAGAAACCACAGAGAGCTCCTTGTACAGATATTTTGAGAATAAGCATAAATTATTGATTTATCTTACCTCCTGGTATTGGGCACTGATGGAATACCGCCTGCTATATACTACGGCTAACCTTCCTATTCACGAAAAAATTCATGCATCTGTAAAAATCATTTGCACACCCTTATCGGAAGAAATGATAGAAGGGGAAGTTAGTTTGCAGAAATTGCTAAACATCGTTATCGCAGAATCGCCTAAAGCCTTTCTGACAAAAGACGTTGACAGTGAAAACAAGGAAGGGTATTTCACTGGATTTAAACGATTCTCGGGCTTGCTTGGTGATATTATTAAAATCGTAAATCCAAACTATGAATATCCATATAGTTTGGCTTCGGTAGTCATAGAATCTGCGCATTATCAGCGGTTTTATGCCGCTCATCTACCTAAGTTATGTGACGCAAGGCAAGAGTCTCAACTGATTCAGTTTCTGACGGATTTAATCAATAAAACTATTCAATAACCTCCTGATATACCAATAATATTTATTATGGCAATAGTAGAATCTTCTTTATCTCCAATAAAACGATTTTTCGGGTTACTAAAACCTGACAGGCAAGAGATTATCTCCATTTACATCTACACTATATTTAACGGTTTGGTGAATCTCTCCTTACCGTTGGGGATACAGGCAATCATCAACTTTGTGAGCAGTGGGCAGGCTTCCACCTCGTGGATACTTCTTACTGCACTTGTCATAGCGGGAATTGGAGTGAGTGGTATCATGCAGCTCATACAGTTGAGTATAGTAGAGAATCTTCAGCGAAAAATTTTCACCCGCTCTTCCTTTGAATTTGCTTACAGAATTCCCCGAATGAAATGGGAAACCCTGAGTCAGCATTATCCTCCTGAACTGGTGAACCGTTTTTTTGATACCATGTCAGTTCAGAAAGGGCTCGCCAAACTTCTGATAGATTTACCAACGGCAACGCTTCAGATTGTCTTTGGATTTATTCTCCTCTCCTTTTATCATCCCTTTTTTATAGTATTCTCTCTGATACTCATTGGCTTATTGATTCTGATATTTGCCCTGAGTGCACCGGGAGCATTAAAAACGAGCCTGAAAGAATCAAAATATAAATATGAAGTAGCTCACTGGCTCGAGGAAGTTGCAAGAACGATGGAGATTTTTAAGCTTGCCGGAAAAACGGATTTGTACTTAAAGAAGACAGATAAAGCCGTTGGAAATTATCTGAATGCCCGTAAATCCCACTTCCGGATTCTGGTATTTCAGTACATTAATATGGTAGGCTTTAAGATGATTGTGTCCGGAACGTTGCTTATCCTCGGGGGGATTCTGGTGATGGACCAGCGACTGAATGTGGGTCAGTTTGTTGCAGCAGAAATCCTTATCGTATTGATGATCAACTCTGTAGAGAAAATCATTCTGAGTATGGAAAATGTATATGATGTACTGACTTCCGTAGAAAAACTCGGAAATGTAATGGATTTACCGCTGGAATCCGATAAAGGGATTGAAATGCACCCTGATTCAACCGTGAACGGAATTAATCTGAGTATTAAAAATCTGAGTTTCCGGTTTTTCAGCTCGGGGGAATATCATTTAAAAAACATCCATATGGATATTCATGCCGGAGAAAAAGTGTGTATCATCGGAGAAGAAGGTTCAGGAAAAAGCCTGCTGTTAAAAGTAATTTCAGGGCTTTATTCTGACTTCAGCGGCTCTATTGCTTACAATAAAATCCCTTTGGGTAACCTGAACCTGGATTTTATCCGGGATATCATCGGTGATTCTACTTCCAATGCAAGTGTGTTCAAAGGGAGTATTCTGGATAATATTACTATTGGAAAAGAAAACCTGACTTTTGAAGATGCTCAATTAGCCGCAAAAATAACGGGACTTGAAGAGTACATCATGTCAGCGGAGGAAGGATACAATACTCAACTTTTACCTGAAGGAAGAACGCTTTCAGATACAATCATCCATCAGATTATTCTTTCGCGTTGTATCGTAGGCACCCCTCCGATTATGTTGTTTGAAAATCATTTTTTCCATCTTCCCCAAAAAATAAGAACTCATTTTCTTACATACATTCTCGGACAAAGCAATCCTTCTACTGTAATTGTTACTTCCAATACTATTCCCCCTGATGAGTGCAGATTTGACCGGTACTATGTACTGAAAAACGGAGAGCTTGTCTTTGCAGGTAATAAGCAGGACGCCACAATTGCTTTTTTAAACTAATTCATCCAATTAATAAAGAAAAGAAAATGTTAAACATCAGCTCAAACTCCATAAACAACCGGTTAGTCACTACAAAATACTCTGCTTTTTCATTGAATAAAGAGTATAAAGCGGCCCGGATTCTGGCTTTCCTGCTTTTTATCGCTCTTGCAGGATTCATTACTTTTCTGTTTCTCCCCTGGACTCAGAATATACAAACCAAAGGCTATCTGACCTCTCTGAGGCCGGATCAGCGTCCGCAAACACTGAACTCTGTCATTGCCGGAAAAATCGAAAAGTGGTATGTCAGAGAAGGAGACCTGATCAAAAAGGGAGATACAATCTTGTACATTTCCGAGATAAAAGACGATTATTTTGACCCTCAATTATTGGACAGAACCCAAAAGCAAATCAACGCCAAGGAACTCTCTGTGGGTTCTTATCTTGAGAAAGCAAAAGCATTGGAGGGGCAAATTGTGGCAATGGAGAAAACCCGTATTCTGAAGCTGGATCAGGCTAAAAACTATACCAAACAGGCCAGACTAAAGGTTATGTCGGACAGTACAGAATTACAGGCGGCTGTTATTAACTTCGAGGTGGCAGAAGAACAGTACAAAAGGATGGAGGAAATGTATAAAGACGGATTAAGACCTCTTACTGACCTGGAGGCGAGACGGCTGAAATTACAGGAAACCCTAGCAAAGCGAATCAGTCAGGAAAATAAATTGCTGGCGAGTCGAAATGAACTCATCAATGCGCAGATAGAGTTGGGTTCCCTGGAAAATCAGTTTCAGGACAAAATTTCCAAGGCAGAGTCTGAAAAATTTGCGACACTTTCCGGAATGTATGACTCCGAAGCCGCGGTTACCAAAATGCAAAATCAGTATATGAATTACTCAGTCAGGACAGGATTATATTATGTAATGGCTCCTCAGGACGGGTATATCACCAAAGCGTATAAAACCGGTATCGGAGAAATCTTTAAGGAAGGGGAGCCGCTCCTGAGTATTATGCCCGCCAACTATGAAATAGCTGCGGAGCTATACATTGACCCGGTGGATTTACCTTTGGTTCATATGGGCACACACGTCCGCTTACTCTTTGACGGATGGCCTGCAATTGTTTTTTCGGGATGGCCTAACTCTTCATTTGGAACCTACGGCGGAAAAGTAGTGGCAATTGACAATGTAATCAGCAACAATAATAAATACCGGGTACTGGTGGTTCCGGATAAACAACGGGTTCGCCTCCCTCAATTTCTGCAATGGATGACCGACAGCGGAGAGGAAGAGGATAAAGAGTGGCCCGGAGCGTTAAGGCCCGGAGCCGGGGTAAAAGGATTTGCATTGCTCAAAGACGTGAAATTAGGATACGAACTCTGGCGACAACTGAACGGATTCCCGCCTGAGTTTTATGAGGATAAACCCGTTGATAACCCGAAAGGGAAAAGCGAAAAATCCGAAAAGGAAGCCAAAGAAGATGAGGTTAAGCAAAAACCCGCACTCAAGTCATTTAAATAATAAACTTACTCTGTTTTCATGTATAAACATTATCGTTTTCTCTTCGTATTTCTTCTGTTTTCGGTCAGTGTGTCCGGGCAGGTTACCCTGACTCAGGAAGACTTATTCGCTATTATACGGAAATATCATCCGGTTGCAAAACAGGCTGCTTTATTGAAGGAAAGGGGAAATCAGGAAATTCTGAAATCCAAAGGAAACTTTGACCCTTACGTTTACTCTGACCTTGATCAGAAATACTTTAGCGGGAAGCAGTACTATGATTTATTTGATATCGGGATGAAAGTCCCTACCTGGTACGGACCGGATATTAAGCTGGGTTATGACAGAAATGCAGGCCTTCTGTTGAATCCCGAAAATTCTACTCCCGGCGCGGGGCTTGTGTTTGCCGGGGTTTCCGCTCCGATTCTTCAGGGATTAATGATTGACAAAAGAAGAACTGCTGTAATGCAGGCAAAATTATTTGCACAATCAACGGAAACTGAGCAGCTCCGGATTCTCAATAATTTGTTTTATGAAGCCGCTCAGTCTTACTGGCAATGGGTTGCCTACGGAAATCAGGTGCAGATTTATGAAGATGCACTTGAGCTTGCTTCGAGAAGATATCAAATGACAAAGGAAAGTTTCCGGCTGGGTGACAGGGCTGCAATTGATACCACAGAAGCTTACCTTCAGGTACAGGACAGGCAATTCAACCTGAGTCAGGTGGAGTTATTGTACCAAAATGCAGGACTGGAACTTTCAGGATTTTTATGGGGAGAGAATGAAACACCCATGGAAATTACTGACAAATTATCTCCCGTTATGCTGGACAGTATTTCGTCTTTTAATCTCATAGATCAGGAAAATATTGACCGCTCCATTGAAAATCTCTCCCTTGCTCACCCGGATTTGAGAATGTATGATTTCAAACTGAAAGATCTGGGACTGGAACAAAGATGGAAACGGGAAAAGTTAAAGCCCAAGCTCAATCTGGAGTATAATTTTTTATCCTATTCCAATCAAAATCCCCTGTATCGTTTTCCCACTCAATATAAATGGGGAATTGATTTTTCGATGCCTATTCTGTTGAGGGAAGCCAAAGGAGATTTAGCCCTGACTCAAATCAAAATTCAGGAAACTCAGTATGCCGTCAATCAAAAAAGACTGGAAATCTCCAATAAAATCAAAGCCTATTACAATGAACAGCAAACCCTGAAAAGTCAGCTTTCTCTCTATGAAGGAATGCTGAAAAATTACCAGCGACTGCTTACCGGAGAACAAACCCGGTTTAATCTCGGAGAAAGTTCTTTATTCCTGATTAATGCACGGGAAACAAGTCTTATTTCTGCTCAGATTAAATTCATTGATATTCAATCCAAACTGCTCAAAAATAAAGCCGCAATTCAGTGGGCGCAGGGAGAACTGGGTAGTCTGTAAGACTATTTCAGGGGTTCATAAAAGCAATGGATTTGCGAACAGAGGCTACCTGCATTCGGCAATGATAGTACTATCACTCTGTTCATGCTAATCTATAAGCCCCCGGGAATTCCCAAAATCCTATTTCACCTTCAGCACCCATTTTCCCGTAGCGGTTTTATCCGAAAGGATTGTCATGAAATAATTTCCTGATGGGAGATTTTCTGAATCTATCCGGATTGCATGGAGTCCTTTTTCTCTTCTTCCTACTGCGATAGTTTTGAGGATATTCCCATTGATATCCGAAATTTGAATCTGAATATCCGCTGCTTTCTGAATATGATATTCTACCACAAAATTTGTAGTAAAGGGATTGGGATAGCTTGCGAGCATGGCTATATTTTCTGCTTCAGAGGGTTGAATATCCGTAACGATTTCAAAGCCTGGTGCAAGTGGTGCCTGAATCTGATTGACAATCGAAGAAGGCACACTCGGACCGTTGGCCTGACGCAGGAAACGTTCTGCATCATTCACATACCACCCTTCGCCGAAAATGTTCGTATAGGCGGTATCCGTTGTGGAGGACACATAGTGCCAGTCGCCCTGAGTACGTTCGCGGTTTACATCCAGAATCACATAACCATGCTGACTTAAATCTGCATATTTAATATGATTATTTGCCGCCTGAATAACCCCTAAAGGAAAACTGATGGGTGAGTTCGTTGAAGTGATACTTGTAGTTACATACTCCACCCCCACCGAATGCTCACCGGAAGTCGGCTCATAGTTACTATTATAAGGTAGGTCATTTGCCCAGGAAGAGTGAATATCTCCGGTCAGCACCACGAAGTTTTCGATATTATTATTCCTTACATAATCCCATATCCTGGTTCTCTCAGCTGGATAGCCGTCCCATTGATCCTGATTTACCGGAAAACCAAAAACCTCCAGAGGTGCCATCATTACCTGCTGACCGATAAGGTTCCACTGAGCAGTGCTCGTAATCAGATCATTTTTAAACCATTGCAACTGAGGATTTCCCAGCAGCGTCCGGGAGGTATCATTATTCGTTGAGGAAGACTGCTCGTTTCTGCCATAATGCCGGCTGTCCAGCATAGTAAGACGTACCAAATCCCCGTAATCAAAAGAACGATAAATTTTCAGCGTATCTCCCGGGTCCGGAAGACGGAGAGGCATCCATTCAGCGTAGGCTTTGGTAGCAGCATACCGCCGGTCGTCCCAGTCACCCTCAGTAGCGGGGTCATGATTTTCGGCTCCGCCCGTCCAGGCGTCATTCGCAATCTCATGGTCATCCCATACACATATAAAAGGATACTGCTGATGAGCATATCTTAAATCAGGGTCTAATTTATACTGAGAATGCCGCATTCTGTAATCCATGAGGTTGAGAATTTCATAATTCGGGCTGTGAGTCCTGTCGGCAGAAAAAGGAGTACCTCCACCTTCATAGATATAATCTCCCAGATGTAAAACCGCGTCCACATCATTGCGTTTGGCGATGCTTTCATAAGCGTGATAATATCCCGCATCAAAACTGGAGCAGGAAACCACAGCAAAACGAAGTGTATCTACATCGGCTCCAACCGGTAAAGTTTTCGTTCTTCCCGTAATAGATTTTACTCCCAGCGCTTCAAAACGGTAATAGTAATACGTATTGGGTTGAAGGCCAATGGCATCAACGTGTACCGTATAATCCTTTGAGTCTCCGGTAGTAGTATTACCCGTAAGCACACTCTGAGTAAAGCCGGTATCCAGTGCCACTTCCCAGGTAACCGCCACAGTGCCAAAAACGGTACTATCCGGTGTAACCCTCGTCCAGAGAATCACCCTGTCAGTAAGCGGGTCTCCGGAGGCAACCCCATGATAAAACGGCTTGAGTGCCGGATTGATAAAAATCCGGTCGGGTGACAAAGGCCCGGACATCGTCTGAGCGGAAAGCAGAGAAAAGAACAGATTAAAAATGACTCCTGCGAATACAATTTTCTTCATATTAAATGGATATTAAAAGCCCGGTATAAATTAAGTTACCAGAAACGGAATGACAAAATTATACTTTTTTATCAATAAAAGAGGATTTTGCTTCCGGATTTTCTTTCATGAAACGAAATACAATAAGAATTTAACTTTGGGTTTTCATTTCATTACAATTCCTTTGCAGAATCTTAACGCCCGTGAAAAAATTCAGATTTCCTGCACTCGTTACTTTCTTCCTTTAAAACCAGTTGTCCTCCGGATTAATCCCAAAACAGCTGACTTTTCTTTCAGGTTAAAGCACAAAAAAGTAAACAAAAACAGAAATTATTGGTATATTTGCAAAATAAAATTCGCATAAGGCTGATATTTTTAGACAGATTTTAAGTAAAACCGTAAAATTCTATCCAATAATCAGGCATTTACTGGAAGCGAGCGTTAAATTTTTTCTCAGATGACAGAAAAACCGTTTATTATTCATTCAGAATATCAACCTGCCGGGGATCAGCCCGAGGCAATCCGGCAATTAACCGAAGGCATAAAGGAAGGAGAACCTTATCAAACCCTACTGGGAGTAACAGGTTCCGGGAAGACCTTCAGCATCGCCAATGTCATTCAGCAGGTGCAGAAACCCACCCTGATTATCAGCCACAACAAAACCCTTGCGGCACAGTTATACGGAGAATTCAAGTCATTTTTCCCCGAAAACTGCGTGGAATATTTCATCTCCTATTACGATTACTATCAGCCCGAGGCATATATCCCCGGAACCAATACCTATATAGAAAAAGACCTTGCAGTCAATGAAGACATTGAGAAACTCCGCCTCAAAGCCACTACCGCTTTAATCAGTGGAAGAAGAGATGTCATCATTGTTGCTTCTGTTTCCTGTATTTACGGTATCGGAAGGCCTGAAGACTACGAAGCCAATATTTTTCATGCAGAACCGGGTCTGATTATTACCCAAAACGTATTTCTGGATTGTCTGGTAAAGTTGTTTTATAACCGGAATCAGATTGAATTCAGCAGAGGGACTTTCCGCGTAAACGGAGATACAATAGACTTATTTCCTGCATACGATGATTTTGGGATTCGCTTTGTGTTTTTTGGGAATGAAATCGAAAAAATTCATCGTTTTGATATTGCTTCCGGAAAAAAAATAGAAAATCTCTCCGAATATACTGTTTATCCCGCCAATCTTTTCGTGACTAACCGGGATGTACTCAATGCGTCTCTCCATCAGATTCAGGATGACCTCGTACAGCAGATTGTTTACTTTGAAAAGCAGGGAATGTTTACAGAAGCAACCCGAATCCGGGAAAGAACCGAAAATGATATGGAAATGATGCGGGAAATGGGATATTGTTCCGGAATCGAGAATTACTCCCGCTACCTTTCACAGCGAAATCCGGGCAGCAGGCCCTATTGTTTACTGGATTATCTTCCGGAAGATTTTTTACTGATTCTCGACGAAAGCCACGTAACGATTCCTCAGCTCAGGGGGATGTATCACGGAGACCGTCAGCGTAAGCTCGTTCTGGTAGAGCATGGTTTCAGGCTTCCTTCTGCTTTGGATAACCGCCCGCTGATGTTTGACGAACTGGAGTCTATGGTTCCTCAGGTCATTTTTATGTCGGCCACTCCCGCGGAATATGAACTGGAAAAAAGTCAGGGCATTATTGTAGAACAGATTGTAAGGCCTACCGGACTGTTAGACCCTCCCGTTGAGGTAAGACCCTGTATCAATCAGGTGGATGACTTACTCGAAGAGATAGACAATACCGTAAAAAAGGGAGACCGTGTACTGGTAACGACACTCACCAAAAGGATGGCAGAAGAACTTTCGGGGTATCTTCATAATCTGAGAATCAAATGCCGGTACATTCACTCTGATGTGGACGCGCTCGACCGGGTAGATATTCTGAACGAACTCAGGCAAGGGATTATTGATGTACTGATTGGGGTAAATCTGCTGAGGGAAGGATTAGACTTGCCTGAGGTGAGCCTCGTTGCGATTCTGGATGCCGATAAAGAAGGTTTTTTGCGTTCTGAGCGTTCTCTGATACAGACTGCGGGACGTGCGGCAAGAAATGTGGACGGAAGGGTAATCCTCTATGGCGATAAAGTCACCAAATCCATGCAAAAGCTGATAGACACCACAGAATACAGAAGAAAAAAGCAAACAGAATACAACCTGAAAATGGGAATTACGCCCAAAACCGTAAAGCGCGAAGCCAAAGATATTTTCCTCGAAGCACTCGGCGCAAGAAATGTCCCGTATGAAGAAGTCCCTGCCGATACCGGTATCGCTGCCGAAGCCAATGCCGAATACATGACGGCGGAGCAACTAACCGCCAAAATCACCGAAACCAAAAAGAAAATGGAGACCGCCGCCAAAGACCTTGACTTTATCGTTGCCGCAAAACTACGGGATGAAATGTTTTTGTATCAGAGTAAACTGAAGGAATTGAAAAGGTAAATCCGGGTATAATCGACTGTCTGTTAGAGAGATTAATCTGAGAAAACACAGAGTTTCAGAAAAAAGGGGTTCCCTGTTTTCATTTTGCGCCCGTTTTCCGGAGTAAAATTCTGCCTGTAATTTGTATTTTTAAATATCTTTAAATATATTAGCAGCATAATGTATTTAATCATCCCTCTTTTAAGTTTTATGAGAACTTTCTATCTGTTTATTTCCATCATCTCACTTCTTCAATGTACCGCCCAGCAGCCCCAACCGGCGAAAAAAGTAACTACAGATTCGCCTCCGCGTCAGAAAGTGACAAAAATCGCTTTTGGCTCCTGTATGCATCAGGATAAGCCGGCTCCTGTGCTGCTCACTGCCGATTCCCTTAAACCCGATTTGTTTGTTTTTCTGGGAGATAATATTTACGGAGATTCTCCTTTTATGTGGGTACTGAAAAGAAAATACAAAAAATTAGCGGCAAAACCGGAATTCAAACAACTCAAATCTCATGTTCCTTTGCTTGCGGTTTGGGACGACCATGATTATGGAAAAAATGACGCAGGAAGGGAATACCGCCAGAAAGACCGTTCCAAAAAAATATTTCTTAAATTCTGGGAAGAACCGAAGGAAAGTAAACGATGGGAGCGTCAGGGAATTTATACTTCCTACACCTGTAAAACGGCCGGAAACAAAACCCTTCAGCTTATCCTTCTCGACAACCGGTGGTTTCGTACCCCGCTTAAAAAAGCAGATTTAACCAACGGAATGGACAAAAATGATTATGCCCCTGACTATAATCCCGGAAGTTCCATGCTCGGTTCCAAACAGTGGAAGTGGCTCGAAACCCAGCTCAGAACGCCTGCTGATATCCGGATTATTGCCTCCAGCACTCAGTTTTCCACTGAATACAACGGGTATGAGACCTGGTCCAATTTTCCTTATGAGCAGGGAAGAATGTTTGACCTGATAGAAAGAACGAAAGCCAACGGAGTAGTATTTATTTCCGGAGATGTGCATTATGCCGAACTCAACGCCATTGTCCCCGAAAATATGTATCCTATTTATGACCTGACGGCAAGCGGAATCACCGAAAAATGGGATCACGTAGAACCCAGCCGTTTCAGAATAGGAGAAGCGTTTCAGGAAAATCACTTCGGAATGATAGAAATCCGGGAAGACTACGAAACCAAAGAAATCTACCTTTGGCTTACCATTTATGATGTAAACCGGAATACCCCCATTCAGCACAATATAAGACTCAATGATTTACAGATACCAGATTAATTTCTCTTCTTATTGTGAGTAAATACCGTTGAAAATCCGGCCTTTCAGGGGTATTTTGGAACGGATTTATCCCCATTTTGTGTAGAAAATTTTACAAATTGTAAAATTTTCTACACAAACAGTACAATCCTCTTTTAATTTATCTAAATTTGTAATGTAATTTTAAATTAATTGAATTTATCATTGATATTTTATATCCCGTCCAAAGACTACACCTCGTCAACAATATCATTGAATTTTTTGGACTACTTACTTAATACCAAAGACCACAAACCATAAATGTATATGAATTCGCGAAGAGGGTTTATCAAACAAATGTTTGGATTAAGCGGAGGAATTCTCCTGCATTCTTCCATTGAAGCGGCTGTTTCGCCTTACGTTAATCAGGAATTGGGTCAGATTGCGCTTTCTGACGGCCTGCTTACAGAGGACGAAACCTATTGGGGCACAATCAGACAAGCCTACAACTGCTCTCCGAATATCATTAATCTGAATAATGGCGGGGTTTCTCCCTCTCCTAAATCCACGCAGGACGCCCTCGATAATTACAACCGGTTTTGTAATGAAGCCCCGACTTATTATATGTGGAGAATCCTCGACCAAAACAGAGAGCCGTTAAGATATAATCTGTCTTTACTTGCCGGATGCAGTACAGATGAAATTGCCATTAACCGAAACGCTACAGAAGGACTAAATACCATCATTTTTGGACTGAACCTGAAAGAAGGAGACGAAGTAGTGCTGTGCAAATATGACTACCCGAATATGATGAATGCCTGGAAGCAAAGAGAAAAACGGGATAATATTAAACTCCAGTGGGTTGATTTGTCGCTTCCCAATGAGAATGAAGAGGAAATGATTGCAGCTTACGTCAGTGCTTTTACCCCTAAGACCAAGGTAGTTCATCTGACACACATCATCAATTGGTGTGGGCAGATTCTTCCTGTAAGAAAAATTGCAGATGAAGCCCACAAGCGAGGGATAGAAGTAATCGTGGACGGGGCACACAGTTTTGCACTTTTGGATTATAAAATTCCTGATACCGGTGCAGATTATTTTGCTACGAGCCTTCATAAATTTATGTGTGCTCCTTTTGGCAGCGGAATGCTCTATATCCGTAAAGACAAAATTCAGAATATATGGGCCTTGCTTTCTGCCGAAAAACCGGATGGAACTGACATTCGCAAATTTGAGAATCTCGGGACGAGAAGTTTTGCTTCTGAAATGGCAATCGGGTATTCCCTAGATTTTCACAACCTTATCACCACAGAAAGAAAACAAAAAAGGCTTTTTTATCTGAAAAATTACTGGATGGAGCAAGTAAAAGCCCTTGAAGAGATTCATTTCTTTACATCGCTCAAGCCAGAGTTTAGCTGCGCAATAGGACATTTTGGAATAAAGGGAATGAAAGGAGTAGATATCGCCAATCAACTTTTTGCGGATTATAAAATTCATAGCGTAGCGATTACCCATGAGAAAATTGACGGAGTAAGAATCACCCCTAATGTTTATAACTCCTTACAGGAAATGGATAAATTAGTGCACGCCATAAAGGAAATCGCAGAAAAAAACAAGTAATCGTAAACGGGAGGATTATAAAAAAAGAAACCTCCCCTTAAAAGGAAAGTTTCTCTTTGTTTTTTTCATCACCATTTGTTAAAACGCAAATCCGGCCTGAGTGCAGGGAGAAAAGAGAATATGTGGCGCAGTTTTAGCCTCGGGTAAAAAAAAAGCAGTAAAAGTCCATTGCTTTTCTTTTGGTTCTGCTACCGAAGGCGATAAGATTGCCAGACAATCCAGCATTTCTTCATAACGCTCATTCAGATTTTCGTTTTGTTCAAGAGCTAGTTCAAAATCCTGACTTTCTTCTTCGTTCATTTCAGCGTAAAGATACCGAAGAACATCCTCATCAGTGAAGGGTTGAGTTTTGTGAGATTCCAGCCTCATCTGCCAATTTTTTTAAGTTGATAAGTGCATATCGCATCCTACCAAGAGCCGTATTGATACTTACATTCGTTATTTCAGCAATTTCTTTGAAGCTTAAATCTGCGTAGGATCGCATCACTAACACTTCTCTTTGCTTGTCGGGAAGCTGCTGAATGAGTTCCCTTACATAACGTTCGTGCTCCTCCATTATTATCTTTTGGTCGGCACTTATGTCTGAACGGCTAAAATTGGCGGCTAAATCGTAATTTTCGCTGTCTCTTTGGATTGGAGCCTTTTGATTCTTTCTAAAAAAATCAATGGCGAGGTTTCTTGCAATACGTGCAGCCCAGGGCAAAAACTTCCCTTCATCATTGTACTTTCCGGCACGGATCATACGGATGATTTTCATCATGACATCCTGAAAAATATCTTCAGTGATATCACGGTCTTTTACTATAAGATAGATAGTAGTATGTATTTTGGATTTATACCTTCCAAGCAAAATCTCAAAATAATAATCATTCCCGGCTAAATAGCCATTTACGAGTTCATGATCAGCGAGTCTAATCAATGGTTTGTTCATGATAATACAGGTTTTCGGTTAATGTACCGGTGTACCATAGGCTATGACCTTGTAGTTAGTTAATTGAATGTGAAAAAACAGAAAGTAATTTTACCCTATATATTACACAGCTATTAATTTTGATATTAAATCTATGTTTTTACTGATAATTTATTATAGATTGTCGCTAATTTTAATTATTTTTGTAAAAAGTTTATCAAATATACAAATGATTTGACAATTATTATTCCATGTACGTATTTTTTTTGAAAAATATACATATTTATGCCATTTTTTAATGAAATTCTAATTTTTAGGTATTTTTTCTAATAAATAGTAACTTTGCCGTCTAAATAAATGCATAGATGACGTACAAAAATATCTACATTCATAACGCAAGAGTAAACAACCTCAAAAATGTATCGGTAGAAATCCTTCGTAACCGGTTGGTTGTCATTACAGGAGTAAGTGGCTCGGGGAAATCTTCTCTTGCTTATGACACCCTTTATGCCGAAGGCCAAAGGAGATACGTAGAAAGTCTCAACACATACGCCCGTCAGTTCCTGGCAAGAATGGACAAACCGGATGTAGATTATATTCACGGTATTTCTCCTGCTATGGCCATTCAGCAAAAAACCGGCAGCAATAATCCAAGGTCAACCGTAGGTACTCAAACCGAGATTTATGATTATCTGAAAATCCTTTTTGCCCGTATCGGCAAAACCTATTCTCCGTTGAGCGGCAAACTCGTTACCTCTGACAGTATATCAGACATTGTGGACGCCGTAATTGGTCAGCCCGACGAAACCGTCGTGAGTATCGTAGCACCTGTAAGTGTCAGAAGCAAAGGATTTAAAGCAGAACTTGCGCTTGCACTGCAAAAAGGCTTTACCCGTATCTGGAATGCCGGAAAAATCCTCGATATTGAAGACCTGATGGAAGAGAAAAAACTAAAGGAAGAATCGGATTTTTACCTTTTGATTGACAGGATAGTGCTGGAAGCCGGTGACAGGGACAATCAAAAACCCCGGCTTGCCGACAGTATTCAGACAGCTTATTTTGAGGGTCACAGCCGGTGTGGCATACAATATAATAAAGGAGAGCTTACGCTTTTTTCAGAACAGTTTTCTGCGGACAATATGGTTTTCGAAAGACCCTCTCCTGATTTTTTTAGTTTCAATAATCCTTACGGAGCCTGCCCTACCTGTGAAGGATTCGGAAGAGTAATGGGAGTGGACGAAGATTTGGTGATTCCGGAAAAAAACAAATCCGTATATGAAGGTGCCGTAGCGCCCTGGAGAGGAGAAGTGATGGGAGAATACCTCAGCGATTTTGTAAAGGCTTCCGCTGAATATGATTTTCCGATTCACCGCCCTTATTATGCTTTGTCTGAAAAAGAAAAAGATTTTTTATGGAATGGCAATCAGAAAGTATTCGGAATCCGGCCTTTCTTTAAATATCTCGAAACCCAGCACCATAAAATTCAATACAGGGTAATGTCTGCCCGGTACAGGGGATTCACGGTTTGCTATGATTGCAAAGGAAGCCGTATCCGCAAAGACGCTCAGTACGTCAAAATCGGAGGGTATTCCATCGCAGATTTATTGGCTATGCCCCTTGAAAGGCTGCTTCCGGTCATTCAGTCTCTGGAACTCAGTGACAATGACAGAATCATTGCCAAAAGAATCCTTACCGAAGTGGAAGGCCGGATAAATTACCTTCATAAAGTCGGAGTGGGTTACCTCACCCTGAACCGGAAAGTAAGCACGCTTTCGGGCGGAGAAATGCAAAGAATCCGACTTGCGACTTCGCTCGGCAACGGGCTGGTGGGAGCGATGTATATTCTGGATGAGCCCAGCATCGGACTTCATCCAAGAGATACCGACAAGCTCATCTCTATCCTTTTACAACTAAGGGATAAAGGCAATACGGTGATTGTGGTGGAGCATGATGAGGGAGTTATGCAAAACGCCAATCAGATTATTGATATGGGACCTTTTGCGGGCGAACTCGGAGGAGAAGTGGTTTTCAACGGGGATTATGAAGCAGTGCTTAAAGACGAAAACAGCCTTACCGGAAAATATCTCTCTCACCGGCTCACGATTCCTCTTCCGGATTTCCGCCGCCCCAAAAGAAATTTCATCGAAATCAAAGACGCTTTTCTGAATAACCTGAAAAATATCTCTGTTACGATTCCCCTCAATGCCCTTACTTTGGTAACGGGGGTCAGTGGTTCAGGAAAAACCACCCTGATTCAGGATATTTTGTATCATGCACTGCGCAAAACCCTGAAACTGCCCTACGAAAAATCAGGAGATTCTGCAAGCATCAGTGGGTATCTGAACGGTATCTCCGGAATCGAAATGGTAGATCAAAGCCCGGTGTCCCGCTCCTCCCGCTCCAATCCTGTAACCTATCTGAAGGCCTACGACCATATCCGGGATTTGTTTGCAAGTCAGAGGATGTCCAAAATAAAAGGCCTGACTTCAGGCAGTTTTTCCTTCAATGTGGAAGGAGGAAGATGTGAAGAATGTAAAGGGGATGGAAAAATCGTCGTGGAAATGCAATTCCTGCCGGATGTAGAACTATTGTGTGAGGCCTGTAATGGCAAACGTTTTAAACAAAACGTGCTGGACGTAACCTGGAATGAAAAAAATATTTTTGAAGTACTTTCCCTGACAGTACATGAAGCCCTCTCTTTCTTTGCAGATCAGCCCAAAATTCTCGAGAAGCTGGTTTTGCTCAATAAAGTAGGACTGGGGTATGTACGGTTAGGTCAAAGCACCGATACTTTTTCGGGAGGAGAAGCCCAAAGAATGAAACTGGCCTTTTTCCTTTCCCAGAAATCCTCCACAGGGTTTTTCTATATCTTTGATGAGCCTACAACGGGACTGCATTTTGATGATATACTCAAACTGCTTTATGCAATACAGGAGCTGATTGATAAAGGGAATACGGTAGTCGTCATAGAGCATCATCCGGATGTAATCAAATGTGCCGACTGGATTATAGACCTGGGACCCGAAGGCGGAGAGGAAGGCGGAAACCTGGTATATCAGGGCGAACCGGAAGGAATCCTGGCAGTGGCAGAATCCTATACCGGCAAATACCTGAAAGACAAACTTTCTGTTGTACGGTAGCTCCTGAAATATCGTCAGGGTTTTATAAACCCAATCGGGAGAAATCTCACGACTTCTCCCGATTGTTTCTCTTCAAGTTAATCAAACGCAACCTGTGTGCGATTTTTCTTAATCCCTAAAATTTGTTAGTACAGATATAGCAATAAAGAGTTTCATCTTTTTAATTAATGGAACAAAGTTACTTTTTCAATCTAAAAGGTGTAGGCGAAATCGAGAAACCGCCGGGGATGAATGAGGGAGCGGTGCGTTTTTTCAAACAACCGTAAAATTCACTTTCCCTTTCTTTTTTTATATTAAATAATATTTATGTTTTCCGGCAAAAGAAAATTGCTTCTTAATAAAAAATAATCTACTTTTGTTCTTTCTAAAATAGAATCTTGAATATGAAAATCGAACAATTCTGGGAAATTATTGATGAAACCCGTAAAAATGCGGTTGATCTGGAAGATCATATGGATTTCCTCATTGAGGAATTGCTGAAAAAATCGGTAAAGGAAATCATTTCCTATCAGGGACATTTTGAAGCTCAGATGGAAAGACTGAGTAATGTTCCGCTTTGGCTGGCAGGCCTATATATCATGAATATTCAGGATGAAACCGAAATGGAGGAGCAATTCCCCTATTTATGTGCATGGATTATTACTCAGGGAAAAGAAGCAGTAGATGCTGTGATAGAAAATGCAGATAATATCGCTCCCTATTTAACCAAAGACAAAAGTACCAGTCAATGGAATTGTGAGTGCGAAATGATGCTTTATGTTGCCGATAATGCCTATGAAATGAAAACCGGTAAAGAGGATTTTTACGAATTATTTGATTCCGAGCCCTTTTTTGAAATCAAAGGCGAATTTCCTGAATCTACTCCCGATTATATCCTTATGTTCCCCAAAATAAGTCTAAAGCTCAACTCATAAATACTGATTTTTTATGTTTAAATACCTTATTTCTATTGCCTTAATCTGTACCTCATCCTTGTTTCTTCCGGTTTCTGAACCTGCCTGCACAGAAGAGGAAATCAGTATGGGATGGGATCAAAATACACCTTTATCCACAGTACTTTTTAGTCTGGGAGAAGAAAAGCCTGCTCACTTTGTTGCCCCGGACGAAAATGAAATCCGCAAGGGAAAGGAACTTTTCTTTGAGGGAAGAACGACCGGCCCCAATGGAAAAAAATCGGCGATTATCTCTAAATTCTATAAATGCAATAATTGCCATAATACCCAAAGGGAAGACCCAGAACTGACTATCACCGACCCGCAGGCCCGTCTGGATTATGCGGTGGCCAATAATCTGCCTTTTCTTCAGGGCACAACCTTATACGGCACTGTGAATAAATCTTCATGGTACAATGATGATTATATCAAAAAATACGGAGACCTCGTACTCAAAGCCCGGAACAATCTCAGAGAAGCAACTCAGATTTGTGCGCAGCACTGCTCTCAGGGACGGGTACTCAAAAAATGGGAAGAGGACGCTCTGATGGCTTATTTCGGTTCTATCGAATATAAAATGGCAGACCTCAAACTTTCCAAAGAAGAGTGGGACAACCTGCTGAAAAACGGAAATAATGCTGCCAAACAGGAGGAGTTGCGGAAAATGATTCATTCAAAATACCTTTCCAAATCACCCGCTACTTTTACAGAGCCTCCCAAAGACAGAGAAGCCGGTTATCCGGTCGCTGCTAAAAATGCTGCCAATGGGAAAGAAGTTTTTGAAAGAAGTTGCCTTGCCTGTCATTCTCCCGAAAGCAAAGTGTCTGATTCTTATTTTGAAGACGACAAACTTACTTTTAACTACCTGAAACAGCGGATGAATTCTGTAATGTACGATTCGTATTACGACTTAATCCGTCACGGAACGTATGCCTCCAAGGGGCACCGCCGGTATATGCCCAACTACACAGCAGAAAAACTCTCAGACCAGCAGGTCGAAGATTTAAGAGCCTACATTGAAGAGAAAAGCAAATAACTTTTTCTCTTTTAAAATTATATCTGAAAATCCTCAAAGCGCTGGTTTTGGGGATTTTTTTCATTTTCATCTTCCGATGCCAGGACTAATTGGAATTTTCTCAAAACGGTACTTCCTGCAATATCCGTCATAATCCTTCCCCCTTTTCCGCCTCTATATCTCCGGTTTTTCTTTTTTTTTGACTCCAAAACTGAATGAGAATCAATCCCGTAAACATCATCAATGCAGCAATCAGCAAAAGATGATTGATAAAAGGCAGGCTAAAATATTTTATAGATGCTATCCCCTGAATCATTAATAGGAACTCATTTATAAGAATAAAAGCAGTAAAGAGTATAATCCCGTATTTAACAGAAAAATACCATTTAAACCATTGTTTATGAAGAATATACCCCAGCAGAAAAGTACTAAAAATGCCCAGAAGAACCAGATGAAGATAGCCTACCACTATCGGCCTGAATCCAAAAGCCAAATCACTCAATGCAGGGTAAACTGAGCCGGTCTGTAGCAACAATTTTATCATCAGGCAAATCAGGGAGATACCCCAAAGACATCTGACAGGCACTGAAAAGCTGTCCCTCAGATAGGATTTCATCCTGAGAATCAGCCATAAAAGATAAATCCCTCCGGCAAGCTGAGTCAAGGTAAAAAACACCAGCGGAATGTAAACCCAAAGTGGCAGATTAGCCCACAAGACAGAAAGAAAGTAGGCAGGAACACAACTTACTGCAAATAGTAAAAACAACTTTTTATTTTGATTTTCGCCCGGCTCTTTTTCTGTTTCTGTTTCCCCTGCAAGTAATCCCATTGATGCAAAGAAAAACCACCCATTATAAAGAAAATGAAGAAAAAAATAAGTCGTGGCAAGATACTGATGTAAATCTGTAATCTTATTCAACATTATATACATCAGATAAAATGAACCCAGAGCGGCCAGAACATAAAATACAAAGGATGCCCTGAACCATAACTGAACCCTCCTGTTTGATTTCCCTTTTTGAGTATCTTTTACATAATTATAAATGTATAGAAAAGTACTCAGAGCAGCCAATATTGAAAAGAAGGCAGAATATATACTGTACCCCTGAAGTACAAAAAATATCAGCATTCCCCAGCCCGAAAGAGTATTTACTATGAAAATCAAATTGTATTTCCGAAAAGAGGACTCTCCCTTTCCGGAATAAAGCAACATTAAAGCCATCAGACATTGAGAAACCCAGGCACAAAACGCAAAATTGGAGTGCCCCTGCAATAAATGTTTCTGATCAACAAAAGGTAACGAATATAAAATCTTATAACGCATTATTACCCCGATGAAGGCAACAACGGTTAAATTAAACAATGAAATACGAATCCATTTTTTTACAAAATCAGTCATATCAAAAAGATTTTTTTTGCAGAGATATTTATTTCCTGAAAACGATAATGTTGCAAAAAAACATGAATTGACTGCTAATTCTTATGATTTGAATCATAAATCAACGGTGCCTGAGATTAACCCTGATCAGAAAAATACTTTTCCCTGATGAATCAGAATAATCCCCTTTCTTTCCATTTCTTTCATCGTCCGGATTACTGTTTCTACCCTTAGCCCGGTCATATCTGCAATCTGCTGGCGGGTAAGGTCAATTTTACAAGGCTGATTGGTATCTGAATGTTTGTTTTTAAACATTTCTATAACCGTCATGATTCTGTGCTCAGGGTTATATCCGGAAATTTCTCTGGCAATGAGAGCCTTATTATATAACCTTTCACTAAATAATTTCAGAAATTTATCTTTTTGTTCAGGAAAATCCTGCATAATCCGGAGTAAAAGTTCTTTGAAAATCCGGAGTACCACACAATCGGTTTGTGCGACCGCTGAGGCCGGATAGGGTCTATTAACAAATAAAACAGGTTCTCCAAAGCTACATCCTGCCGAAAAACTCCCCTGAATAAACTCTTTACCACTATCGTGAATATTAACCATTTTTACAACCCCCTCGACAACCTCAAAATAAAACTCAGGGTTGTCCCCCTCCATAAAGATAAACTCTCCCTGTTTATATTTTTTATAAACTGCTCCATAAGATAATAGTATTTCTTTTTGAATCATATCTCAATCAGTATTTAAAGGCAAAAATCAATACACCTCAAAAGTAAAAACCTTTTCTGATAATTCAAAGAACAAATTTATTTTTAGCCTCATCTTATGATTCAAATCATAAAGGATTCTGTTTTAGCTCCCTAATTTTGCGGTATCATTTATTAAATCTAAACCATAGATATGAAAAATTTAATCTTAACAGTTCCCGTATTACTATTAGTAATCTTATTATCAGGCTGCGGTAGCCCTTCTAAAGATGAAAAAAACTCAGCAGCTCCTCCCGCCGAAGAAGTGACTCAAAATGTAAATTCTGCACCTAAAGACGATGCTCAACGTGGTATCGGAAAATTCGACGCTTCCAATGTAAAAATTTCTGACAAACTGGACGTAGCAATGGCAGAAAGCGGAGAAAAAGTCACGGGAGTAAAGTGCTCAAGTTGCCATAAATTGACAGAGGAAAGACTCGTAGGTCCGGGGTGGAAAGGAGTAACACAAAGAAGGAAGCCTGAGTGGATTATGAACTTTATCACCAACGTAGATGAAATGCTCAACAAAGACCCTGAAGCACAAGCTCAGTTGGAGATTTGTCTTGTAAGGATGCCGAATCAAAGCCTTTCTGATACAGATGCCAGGAATATTCTGGAGTTTATGCGTAAGAACGACGGCGTAAAGTAGTAAGTGCAATGAAAGCCATAACTGGTAATTAGTCTTATGTGTTTAGACCGATTGGCTTTTTAAAAATTTCTTGTTTTCAATCGTTTTTATTAATCAATTTTATTATAAAAAAATATGTTAAAGAAAAATCATTTTATAATCGCACTTTTGGCAGTAGTTTTATTATCAGGCTTTTCTGCCTGTAAACCCAAGAACGCAGGGTCTGCTGTCACCTCCGGTGCTGCCGAAAAAGCGTATGTAGCACCCGGCAAATACGATGAGTTCTATAATTTCGTTTCCGGAGGCTTCAGCGGACAAATGGCAGTATATGGCTTACCTTCCGGTCGCTTGCTAAGGGTAATTCCGGTTTTTTCTGTGGATCCTGAGAAAGGATGGGGGTACAGTGAAGAAACCAAGCCCATGCTCAATACTTCTCATGGTTTTGTACCATGGGATGATTTACATCACCCCGAACTTTCCCAAACGAATGGAGAAATTGATGGTAGATGGCTATTTGGAAATGGAAATAACACTCCCAGGGTAGCAAGAATCAATCTTAAAACCTTCCGTACAGATGAAATTCTTGAGCTGCCTAACAGCGGTGGGAATCACTCCTCTCCTTTTGCTACTGAAAATACAGAATATATCGTGGCAGGAACCCGTTTCAGCGTACCGCCCGATAATTCTAACGGAGATGTTCCGATTAATACCTATAAACAAAATTTCAAAGGACATATCAGTTTTATCAGTGTGGACAAAACCGATGGTAAAATGGATATTGCTTTCCAATTAAAATTACCAGGAGTAAATTTTGACCTTGCAAGATCCGGAAAACTAAAGTCTCATGGTTGGTTTTTCTTCTCCTGCTACAATAGTGAGCAAGCCAATACCTTGCTTGAGGTAAATGCTTCCCAAAAAGACAAGGATTTCATCCTTGCAGTAAACTGGAAAAAAGCAGAAGAATATCTCAAAGCCGGTAAAGGTCAGAAAGTAGCTGTAAAATATGCGAGCAACCGCTATGATGAAAAAACACACACTGCAACTTCTACCATTAAAAATGAAGTAACTGTTCTTGACGCATCAGTATTAAAGGACATCTGCTATTTTATTCCCTGTCCTAAATCGCCTCATGGTTGCGATGTGGACCCAACAGGAGAATATATCGTAGGAAGTGGTAAACTCGCAGCATTGATTCCCGTTTTCAGTTTTGATAAATTACAGTCTGCTATTGCAAAAAAAGACTTTATCGGAGACTACGATGGGATTCCAATCGTAAAATACGAATCCGCACTGTACGGGGAAGTACAAAAACCGGGATTGGGTCCTCTGCACACCGAATTTGACGGAAAAGGAAATGCTTATACCTCTTTCTTTGTATCCTCAGAAGTGGTAAAATGGAATATTAAAGACCTCAAGGTTCTTGACCGTGCTTCTACTTACTATTCTGTCGGACACTTGTGTGTTCCGGGAGGAAACAGCCGTAAACCCAATGCGAAATACCTTATTGCATATAATAAAATTACCAAAGACCGCTATCTCCCAACAGGTCCTGAGTTGGCTCAAAGTGCACAACTATTTGATATCTCCGGTGATAAAATGCAACTGATATTGGACTTCCCCACAATTGGCGAGCCTCACTATGCTCAGGCAGTTGCGGCAGATGTAATCAAAGGAAATTCTACCAAAATATTTAAAATAGAAGAAAATGCAAATCCTTATGTAGCCAAAGGAGAAGGCGAAAGCAAAGTGGTAAGAGAAGGAAATAAAGTACATATATATATGACCTCTATCCGTTCTCACTTCTCCCCAGACAATATCGAAGGGGTCAAAATGGGGGATGAGGTATATTTCCATATCACTAACCTTGAACAAGATTGGGATGTGCCTCATGGTTTTGCAGTAAAAGGGGCATTAAATGCGGAATTACTGATTATGCCCGGCGAAACAAGTACACTAAAATGGGTGCCAGACAGAGTAGGGATTTTCCCGATTTATTGTACAGACTTCTGTAGTGCACTCCATCAGGAAATGCAAGGATACGTAAGAGTATCTCCGTCAGGAAGTAATATTCCGCTGACATTCAGTACCGGAACAAACAAGCCGGCTGAATCTCCAGAGGCATCAGCAGCCCCTAAAAAATAAAAATTGCTTTGATTTTGTATAACGCCATAAAGACACAATGCGAAAGAACGAATCTGATTTTGTATGTGCCTTTATGGCTTTTTTGTACCTGACTTTTTAATGAATAGTCCTGAATAAAGGATAATCCTAATTTTGAATATTAACAGTAAAATCATGAAAGAAAAACTGTCTCAACCCTCTCGTATTCTTCTTTTTATCAGTGGAATACTGATGATTATTGCTATATTTGTTCCGCTTTGGAGGATTGATATGTCGGCTCCTCAATACCCAGAAGGGCTCAGACTTCTGATATACCCGAATAAAATAGCAGGAGATATCGATATCATCAATGGTCTTAATCACTACATCGGAATGAAAACCATTCATTACGAAGAATTTATTGAATTCAAAATTCTCCCTTATTTAATCGGTTTTTTCGGACTTTTGTTTTTTATTTGTGGGTATCTGGCGAACAGAAAACTCCTTTTTGGTTCGTTAATTCTCTTTATCTTATTTGGTATCGGTTCGATGGTTGATTTCTGGATGTGGGAATATGACTATGGTCACAACCTCAGCCCTGATGCGGCTATTATTGTACCCGGTATGGCGTATCAGCCACCGCTGATTGGCTTTAAACAATTGTTGAACTTCGGAGCCTTTTCCATTCCGGATATGGGGGGCTGGATTTTTGTAGGAGTGGGTTTTTTGCTGATTATTGCTGTTTTTATAGAAATTAGAGCCGGAAAATCAGCTAAAAATAGCACTGTAGTGATTGCTGCTTTCTTTATGTTCATACAGCTTAGTGCTTGTCAAAATGGTCCGATACCTATTAATGTTGGAAAAGATGCTTGTTCTTTTTGTAAAATGACCATCAGTGATAATAAATTTGGAGCGGAACTAATCACCGATAAAGGGAAAATCTATAAATTCGATGAATATCACTGCTTACACGCATTTATAATATCGGGTACTTTAACCCAAGCTCAAATAAAAGAAGTCTATATTTCTGATTATTTTCCTCCAAATCAGCTAATCAATGTAAAACAAGCCTTTTTTATTCAAAGCGAAAAAATCCACGGTCCTATGAATGGAAACGTCGCTGTATTCTCTACTGAAACAGGACTAAAAAAAGGACAGGAGCTATACGGAGGTAGTACTTTAACATGGAAGGATTTATCCGGTCAATGAGAATACAAATTATCATATTCATCCTGTTGATTTCTCTGAGAATACCCGTATTTTCAGGTACGGTTTCCGTTTTCCATGAAAGCGGCCCTTCTTCTATTATCTCTGCAATCGAAAAAGCAAGCCCCTTTGATACGATTCTGATTCATGAAGGAATCTATAAGGAAAAAAATATCATTATCAATAAACCCCTGACAATTATTGGTGTAAATCATCCTGTAATGGACGGAGAAGGAAAATACGAAATTCTAACCCTTAAATCAGATTCTGTTACGGTTATGGGGCTAACAATAAGGAATTCCGCCAACTCAAGTATTGAAGAGTATTCCGGGATAAAAATATATAATGCAAATCATATTCTGATATCGGACAATATCATGGAAGATTGTTTTTTTGGCATTTATCTGTACTATTGTCATAACGTGATGATTAAACATAATTCAATCATCGCACATCAGACTCAGGAGCAGCAAAGCGGAAACGGCATCCATTGCTGGAAAAGTGATACTCTTCAGATTATTGCCAATACAATTCATGGCCACAGGGACGGAATCTATTTTGAATTTGTGACAGAATCCGTAATCTGGCGAAATACGTCTGCAGATAATCTCCGGTACGGCCTGCATTTTATGTTTTCACATAACGATACATATATCGGGAATATCTTCCGTAATAACGGAGCCGGGGTTTCTGTAATGTACACAAAAGGAGTCCGTATGTTTAATAATTTTTTTGAGGAAAACTGGGGAGATGCTTCCCATGGACTATTGCTGAAAGACATATCTGACAGCTATATTTCCGGCAATAATTTTATCAAAAATACAAACGGAATTTATATGGAAGGAGCAAGCCGGATAGAAATGGAAAAAAATATTTTCCGGAATAACGGATGGGCATTCAAGATTCAGGCAAGTTGTATGGATATAAAGGTAATGCACAATAATTTTTTAGGGAATTCTTTTGATATCGGTACAAACGGAAGCCTTATGCTCAATCATTTTTCAGAAAACTACTGGGATAAATACGAAGGATATGACCTTAATAAAGATCAAACCGGAGATGTACCCTATCGTCCGGTAAGCCTTTACTCTATGATTGTGGAGATTAACCCTCCGGCGATGATTCTCTTCAGGAGCCTGATTGTATCTCTTATGGACAAATCCGAAAAGGTAATCCCAAGCATCACTCCGGAAAATCTGATAGACGAAAAACCATTAATGAAACAACTGGCTTTATGATTGAAATACAAAATCTCACCAAAAAATTCGGAAAGGTAACAGCTCTTGATGATGTAACCCTAAATTGAGAAAGAGCCGAGTGTATCGCTTTAATAGGAGCAAACGGAAGCGGGAAGACTACCCTGATTAAATCCGTACTGGGAATGGTCATTCCTGATTCCGGTAAGGTTTTGTTCAACGGAAAACCAGTGGACCCCAAAGGCCAGTATCGCAGAATTATTGGCTATATGCCTCAAATTGGACGATATCCTGACAATATGAGTATCGGGCAGGTTATCGGCATGATGAAAGATATAAGGGTAGATAAAACAGAGTGGGATGAAGAACTTGTGACTGCTTTTGGAGTTGATCAGATAATGGATAAAAGAATGCATACACTTTCCGGCGGGACAAGACAAAAGGTAAGTGCGATACTTGCTTTTTTGTTTAATCCGGCAGTTCTTATTTTGGATGAGCCTACTGCTGGGCTTGACCCACTGGCTTCTGAAATTCTCAGGGAAAAAATCATAAAAGAAAACAAAAAAGGGAAACTGATATTTATTACCTCCCATATTTTGAGCGACTTAAATGATTTGATAACACATGTAATCTATATGAATGAAGGAAAGCTGCTCTTCAAGAAGTCTCTCCCGAATCTTCAGAAAGAAACCGGAGAAGAAAAACTCTCAAGGGCTGTTTCCTCTATAATGAAAGAACTGGAATTATGAAAAAAATATTAAAGTATGTCGTTTCAGATATAATCAGGAGTAAAATTATTCTTGCTTATACTGTTTTGCTGTTGGTGCTATCCTTGAGTATTTTCAGTCTGGAAGACAACACCTCAAAAGGATTACTCAGCTTACTGAACCTGATTTTGATTATTCTTCCACTGGTGAGCCTCGTTTTCTCTACTATTTATTGCTATAATTCCATTGAATTTATAGAGCTGTTACTGAGTCAGCCTATCAGGAGGTTTACTATCTGGATGAGTTTATTTTCAGGGCTTGCATTCTCTCTTTCTTCTGCCTTTTTGATTGGAGCAGGCATTCCCATTCTTATTTTTGAATTCACTCCCACAGGGGTTATTATGGTTATAACCGGTTTATTTCTCTCTGTCATATTTGTTGCCATGGCTATGTTATCCGTAGCTTCTACAAAAGATAAAGCCAAAGGAATTGGGGTATCGGTTTTATTATGGTTATTTTTCTCACTGATGTATGACGGACTTGTGCTTTTTCTGCTTTTTCAGTTTTCTGATTACCCGCTGGAGAAGTTCATGGTTTTTCTAAGTTGCCTTAATCCTATAGACCTGGGCAGGATTCTCATCCTTTTGAAAATGGATATATCAGA
>JAIBAH010000149.1 GCA_019695295.1 Bacteroidia bacterium
TAGGCGATACTCTCTGAATCTGAGCAACCCACTGAGTATAAGGATTGCCATTGATATCCAGTATGTTCCCGCCGGACCAGTCAACAAAAACTTTATTACAATTGGCAATAGCGGTAGCTGTAGGGGCAATTCCGCAGAAAGGCACTCCACTTGTAGTAAAATATACGATGGAAGTAGTGGCTCCGTTGGCATCCACTGCGTAGGACATATAAGCCGTAGCAGGCTGAAGTCCGGTAATTGTGTAGTTATTGCTTGGAGAGGAAGCACTGGACCAGGCCGGGGAAATCAGTGTTCTCCAGAATACTGTATAAGGAGCTGTACAATTACTGATTAAGGCAGCAGCTTCTGTATTAACAGTAGGATTAGGGGTTACTGCAAGGGAAATCGGCCCTACAAATACATTCACGGACGCAGATCCGGAACAGCCCGGTGTGCCTGAAGTAAAAGTAAGATTATAGCTACCCGAGTTGGAAGGTTGTGCGTTTGTAATAGACGCATTCTGCGAGTTTGCGGAAAATCCACCCGGACCTGACCATGCATAAGTTCCAGTACCTCCGGCGGAGCCCATCAAATTCAGCATCATTCCTGTACAAAGTGGGGTATTAGCCATTGCAGTTACAGGAGGCAAAATTGTAAGTGTCATACTTTGACTCATAGCGCAACCGCTATAAGTAAGCACTACGCTTCCATTCAGTTTATCATTAGGGCCGGGAGTGTAAACAGCATTGGCGAGCGTGATATTATTGAAAGCGCCATCCCCTGCTGTACTCCATACTTTACCCGGGCAAAGCGAGTTATTCCCTGACATTGTAGCCGTTCCGTAATTACATATAGTGAGGTTCTTTAACTCTCCTCCCCATGCACTGATATTCCCTACCGTTGTAAGCCCAGTCTGACTGAGGTTGCCGGTTGTACCTGCACAAGAATCCGTAATAAAAAATCCGTTACGCTTCAACGCATCAAAATTGATACCTGTCATGACATTAGCTCCTGCTGGTAAAAGCGTGATACCGTAATTATAGGTTCCGTTCGTTCCATTTCCTCCTACTGTCCAAGTTCCTGATTTCTTATCAAAGATATTGTCGCAGGAAACCTGATTGGGAACACTTCCTGAGCCTGAAGAAGAGTAGCCCACACTTGCTGCAGTACCTCCCCCAGTATTTGCAAAATTAAGTTGTGCACTCTGACAGCCGTGAGTAGCATCTCCCACAGGGAAGGTGTAAGTCTGACCTGTCATTACATTTTGCATCAGTACTCCCTCAACATACCTGCTCGTACTTCCCGAAGCCCCTGCATTTTGAATTGCAGTATTCGAAGTATTGGTAAGCATTAACATATTTCCATTACCAACGATTTTCTCATTGGTAAATCTTAGTTGATTCATTACGCCTGTATTGGTATTAAGCTGGACATTTCCACCACTTTTATCCAACACCAGATTATAAAACATACTACTCCCTGACAAATTTCCGGAAAGAGTCTGATTGGTACTTCCATTAAGTACTTCATCCCCTGTGGAAGTGAGCACTCCCGTACCGGAAATATCTCCTGATATTTGTATTTCGCCATTGTTATTAAGGATTCCAGAGTTACTCACGCTTCCCATTACTTTCAGCGTGGGGGTAGCTGAGGTCATCCCGTTCACGGCGGAAGCTCCTGTTGTGTATAGCGTAGCTCCACTCTCAATATGAATTGTCTGAGCGGAAACTATCAGGCTACCCAACAGCGCCATTCCGGTAATTAAATATTTTTTTATCATTACTATTACAATTTATTACAGATGATGAATAGTTTAAATTTGAAGGGATGAATATAAATCCTTAACTGAGAAGTAGCTCCCCATTATTCATTACAATCATACCATTTTTTATCTTAATTTTACTAAAAAACAAATCTGTTATTTTTTAGCAAAATTTATTTTGTTCTTTCAGCTTCTGTTTTCTTTGGATTAAACTTTTCGGGGGTTGCATCAAAACGAATTGTGCTGCCATCCCACCACATGGGTTTTCCGCTTTGCTCCTTGTTGTTTTCATTAAACATTACTTCGTCCAGGTGAGTGTCGAAATTGGCATCCAGGAGTGCTGAAGGAACAGATACATCAGAATCAAGTCTTTTACCCATTGCAATCCAGGTAAACTGAACATTTGAAGTTCCAGCCGCATTTTCCTTAACGGTAAATCCGTTTTTAGTAATCTGAGCAATATATACTCCTTTGGATTCTCCCAACGGGCTTACTGTAACCACAGGCAATACGCCTTCTGCAAGCATAGAAGCAAAATTCTCTTCAAATACTACCGTAGCCTGTCCATTGACTAACTGAGCAACGCCTGACTTATTGATTTGCATATCGGTAGAAGTAGTAGCAAAAGCCGCTTTACGCTGATTGCCTACTTTAACGATTTCTACCTGACGACCAGAAGTATATTCATCGCCTAAATTGTAAGAAGCAGCCATCTGACCAGAAGCAATATGACCCAATACCTCTCCTCTTGTCCATCCACCCATTACACCGCCATAAAAACCAGAACCAATACCCACTGATTCATTGGAAAGAGAATACCCTCCTCCGCTTGCATAGCCAGCACTTCCATATACTCCGTAGTTCAGTGCACCTGAGCTCCTGTATCCTAATGAACCCCAGTAAGTCCCACTTACTTCTGCTCCGAGCACTCCCCCTGTACGGGTATAATCATTATAACAGTGACCCGCAACACCAAAAGTATATACATCTCCCCAGAAGTTATACCCTGATGCAGCTCTGTTACAGGCAATTTGGCTATATCCAGTACCGTCATTCTGAGAATCACGGGTACGATAACCATAACTTGTTGACTGACCGTCTCCGTTAGCAGTAAGCTGTTGGCGATATACATACTCCTGATAGATAATACTAGGTGTAGTAAGCCCCATAGAAATAGAGGTTCCATTATCCTGTATCGTGGAATTTCCACCGGTTGTGGCAGCTGTAAACTTCACAAGATAGTTTGTTGTTCCGGACATATTTGCACTTCCTGCGGGTCCTGCCGGTCCTGTTGCACCTGTTGCACCTGTTGCCCCCGTCGGTCCTGCGGGTCCCGTCGGTCCTGCCGGTCCTGTTGCACCTGCGGGTCCTGTTGCTCCTGTTGCCCCCGTCGGTCCTGCGGGGCCCATTGGTCCCATTGGTCCCATTGGTCCTACGGGTCCTACCGGTCCAATTGACCATAGTGCATTTCCGTTAGCGTCAGAGGTCATGACTTTACCTGCGCCAGCCCCTACTGACACTTTAAGATAAGTCGCTTTTACGGTATCTGCCTTAGCATTCCCGTTTACATCCAGTGCTTCGGTTGGGGAAACGGTATTAATACCCACTTTGTTCTGTGCCATAAGGTACAGACCCGAAAATAATAAAGTAAAAATAAAAAATGTTCTTTTCATTTGATAAAAAAAATTAAAATGTTTATTGTGAAAGAATTATAAACTGAGATTAAATCCGGATTCCACACTTTTTGGTCATTCCAATGATTAGGAATGAAAAAAGCCAAATCCAATTTTTAAAACAAAAGCATAAAGAGAATAACTCCATTCGAAATTAATCAATGAAAGTGCTGCAAAACAAGGGTACAAGTATTTAATTTACGATTTTATTCTAAAGGTAAATTAAATAATCATCAACAATATTTTTTGTGAGTTACTACAAGACATCAGGTAAAACCAAATCTGCAATTAAGATTTTTCTCTTCGAAAAGGGATAAAGCGAAAAACACCCATTTGGATTAAGTCCGTTCAAACCCATAACAACTCCGGGATTTTAAATAATATCCAATAAATTAAGCGAGTGTATTAAATAAAAAAATGTCCATAAATGTAAGCATAATTTTAAAGAGTTACGAAATAAAAAAGAAGTATAAAACAAAGATAAAATGCATTATTATATTTTCCAAAAAAAAGTTACTTTTTTTTTATTTTATTCAACAAAAGAAAACAATACTTATAAATATACCTCATACCCAGATAGTTAATCCGTGATGCGTCATCTGTACTTTTATGATAATCATTATGTACTCCTGTTGTAAAAGAAAGTGATTGGACTCCCTTTCTTACAAATGCGGAATAATCTAAAGGAGGAGAATCCGAAAGATTTACTATAATATGAAGGGAATCCGCAGGAATACCCTCTGTCAACAATTCTGCATCATGACAAATGTCTTTTCCATATATTTTCAAAATACGGGAAGCCTTGTCAAGTCGCCCTACCATATCAAAATTCATTAAAAATCGGGTTTTTTCCAAAGGAACAAACGGATGAAGGGTGTAATATTCCGCTCCCCATAATCCATATTCATGTCCTGAGAAAGCAAGAAACAAGTAATTGAATTTGGCAGCTGTATCTTTTTTTATTTTTTGGGAAAGTGCAAGCATCATCGCAACCCCACTTGCGTTATCATCCGCACCGTTATGGGTTTTGTTCTTTTTTATTACTTCTCTGGAGTAGTGGGTGTTTCCCATTCCCAAATGATCATAGTGAGCGGCTATTATAATAGTTTCTTCTTCCCCGTTGTCAATCCACCCAAGAATATTCTCCGTGCTTATACTGTCTTTGTCAGGCCCCATAAAACAAAAAGACTGAGTATAAACCGTCAATCCCCTTTTCTCAAACTCTTTTCGGACAAAATCTGCTGCCATTTCTGCTCCTTTCGTACCCGGCTCCCTTCCTTTCATGGAATCTGAAGCAAGTGTTTCTACACAATATTTGAAATCCAGAAGAAGCAAACTATCCTGCCCTGCTGCGTTTTTGCTCAATATAATTATAATGTATAATATTACAAAAATCCAATATCTCATAACTACAATACATTTGCAATACAGTAAAAAGAAAAAATTACGTCACAGGACTTCTATTCCCTATACCACAAAGGTACAAAAAAACCTCAGGATTCCCCCTTTTTCTCTATAGACTTTATCAAAAAATAATAGTGCCCCTCAACCCATTGTACCTGCGACACAGCAGACCTAAGCCCTAAAAACGAACCCAAAAAGTAACAGAATCAGACCTGAATTGCACTCGCCAAGCGGAAATAAATTATTTTTGACGCATTTGTCTTTCTGAAACCTTAATTTCTCTTTTCATAATCCCCAAAAAAGTATTACTTTTGCACCCGAAAACTTTAAGCCAATTATCCATCATTTTATTATGCAAAAAGAAGTCTATATTTTATCTGCTGTCCGTACAGCTCTCGGTACTTTCGGAGGAGCATTCGCCGGAATTTCTGCAACCAAACTCGGTGCTGCTGCCATTAAAGGCGCAGTTGAAAAAGCCGGAATCAATCCGGAAGAAGTGAATGAGGTATTCATGGGAAATGTACTTTCAGCAAACCTTGGTCAGGCTCCTGCACGTCAGGCGGCTTTGTTTGCAGGATTGCCTCAGCATGTGGACTGTACTACTGTCAATAAGGTATGTGCTTCCGGTTCAAAAGCGGTTATGCTCGCTGCACAAACCATCCTAACCGGAGACAATGACCTTGTAATTGCCGGTGGAATGGAGAATATGTCTATGGTTCCCTATTATCTTGAAAATGGAAGATATGGTTACAAATATGGTAACGGTACTATATTTGATGGCTTGGTCAAAGATGGACTCACCGATGTATATAACGGGCAACTCATGGGAGTATGTGCCGAGCTTTGTGCTAAAGAGTATCAGATTACCAGAGAGCAACAGGATGCTTATGCGATTCAGTCATATCAAAGAACTGCGGCTTCTATGGATAAACTTGCCGCAGAAAAAGTACCCGTTATGATTCCCCAGAAAAAAGGGGATGCAATCGCTTTCCTCACAGATGAAGAATATACTAAAGTGGATTTCAGTAAAATTCCTACCCTTCGTACTGTATTTCAGAATGATGGAACGGTAACGGCTGCCAATGCGTCCACTATCAATGACGGGGCTGCTGCAATCGTTCTTGCCAGCGGTGAATATGTCAGAAAACACAATCTGAAACCCATTGCAAGAATTGTGAGCTATGCAGACGCAGCTCAGGCTCCGGAGTGGTTCACTACTGCTCCCTCCAAAGCCATCCCAAAAGCCCTGGAAAAAGCGGGTTTAAAAAGCAATGATATTGATTTCTTTGAATTGAATGAGGCATTTTCCGTAGTGGCACTTGCCAATAATAAAATTCTCGGCCTTGACGAAAATAAGGTAAATGTATATGGAGGAGCCGTTTCTCTTGGTCATCCCCTCGGTGCTTCCGGTGCAAGAATCATTGTTACTCTTCTGAATGTATTACATCAGGAGGGAGGAAAATACGGTGCTACAGGGATTTGTAACGGTGGAGGAGCGGCTTCTTCCCTGATTTTTGAAGCATTGTAATCTGTACAATTCAATCATACTCAGATGAAAGCCATAGTAGGAAATTTTTCCTTTTGTGGCTTTCATTTTTGAGAAAACAAAAAAAAAACAGATTATTATTTCCTTATAATTCCTATCTTTGCACTCCATTTCTTAATTTCAAGTTCAGAACATGAATATACGATTATACTTTTGGGGGACAATGTTGATTTTCAACTTTTTATTGCTCTCTTCATGTGGAGACCCCCGCAAAGAAAACGACGAAGAGGCGACAACAGAGGATAGCCTTAAATCCGTAAAAACTTCAGGGACAGTACACGTTGATATGACAAGAGACCCCAAAAATCTTTCTATTGCAAGGGTAAAAGGGTATCGTGTACAGATTTTTACCGGCCCCAACCGGGATGAAGCCCTGAAAGCCAAAGCGCTTTTTATTCAAAAATTTCCGGATATTGATAATTATCTCGAATATGAGGTACCCAATTACAAGGTCAGGGTTGGAGATTTTTTAAGTAAATGGCAGGCAAGAGAACTTTGTGCTAAAATCAACAAAACACCCGTCCTTAGCGGAAATGCCTTTGTTGTTCCCAGCATGGTGAATGCCGAACTTCCCAAACCTGAACAGGATACTATTCCGGATTCAGAACTTGTCTATTACACACTCATCGATTCAACCGGACAGGAAGTTCAGATTCCGGTATTAAAGTCTTCGATTTCCAAGCAGGAAGCGGACTCAATGGAAAAACTGAAAACCAATCCTCCGGCTCCTAAAAGCAAGCCTGCTGTAAATGAGCCTGCCGGAAACCTGCCGGTTGCTCCTCCAGCTGAAGCAAAAAAGTAAATATCTTTTAAAAAGAAAAAAACTGCAATCAGAGAAAAACCTTTGATTGCAGTTTTTTTATTGCTTAACCATCCCCCTCAGGACTCCTTTTTCCAGAGATACTCAGAAATGAAATTCTCAGAATTTAGAATAATCTCCCAAATCCGGAGATTCTGATTTGCCGGTATAAACCACATGAGTCCCCATCATTGCCTGATGTAAAACTGCATTTTTGATTACTGTTTTTTCTCTGGCAGAGGTATTGCGGATTACACTGTTTTCTACTACACACCCATCCCCCAAAGATACATTCGGGCCGATAACGCTGTTGATGAGTGTTACATTTTTTCCAATAAAGCAGGGAGGAATGATGACAGAATTGACCAAAGAAACCGAATCATCCACTAATTTTATTCCTTTTTTTGACTCAAAGCCCAACACTTTTTCAGTGGTATCCAGTACCATATTTTTATTCCCGCAGTCCATCCACTCATTCACTTCCCCCGGAACAAATTTCAGACCTTTGTTTTTCATATTATCTAAGGCATTGGTCAACTGATACTCTCCTTTTTCGCGGATATTATTATCCAGAAGGTATTGAATTTCGGAGGCAAGGTTTTCCCCGTCTTTGAGATAATAAATCCCAATAATTGCCAGATCAGAGACAAACTCCTGCGGCTTTTCCACCAATGCATTGATTACACCGGACTCATCAAGGGTAACTACTCCGTAGGCTTTGGGATCCTCTACTTTTTTTACCCAGATAACCCCGTCTTTAGAGCGGTCAAGAGAAAAGTCGGCGGTAAAAAGAGTATCGGCAAAAGCGATAATCACCTCCCCTTTCAGACTGTCTTTTGCCTGCTGAATCGCATGAGCGGTTCCCAGTGCTTCATATTGATAATAAATTGTTCCCTTTGCACCGAGTGCCTCTGCAACGCTGATCAGATTCTGCTCCGCTTCCTTCCCAAAATCTCCGATAATATAGGCTATTTCCTCAATATCACCCTGATAAATTGCTGCGATATCTTCAACAAGCCGCTGAACAATGGGCTTGCCCGCTACATGAAGCAAAGGCTTCGGCGTAGTAAGTGTATGAGGTCTTAAACGGGTACCTCTCCCCGCCATAGGTACAATCACTCTCATAATTTCATCTTTTTTAGATTAAACAATTTTTATTATATTCAGTCCTGAAAACAGTGGCAAAGATATTATTTTTTTATGGTCATTCCATTATAAATCTCCTTAAGTTTTTCTCTTTTTTTTACCGGAGAAATATCAGGGGAAAATCCGTCAGGGTACGTACAGGGTTTACCGATAAAATAACATTACGGGCTGACGCATTAATCCCATTGTAAATGTAATCGCAAAACTCATATAAAGTAACTTCTTTATCCTTATTCGTGTCTGCGAGGCTGCTCATTCCCCTCATTATCACCTCAGGCACCAGGCGTTCGGGCTCCGTTAACTGGAGTTCTTTGGCTTGTTTTGACTGAAAAGCAACTACCACTGTGACCTGCTCTGTATCCTCGAACGCTTCAGTTATTTTCTGGCGGTATAGTTCCCATAATTCAGTTTGAGGACAATATAAATCCAGAAGCACTACCTTCTCCCCTTTCATTACAATCAGGCTTTTCACCAGGGCGTTAAGCGTAAAAGCCTGACGCAGATTATCGCTCATGATTACATCCTGTGTATTCAGACCCACCGAAAAAGAATCGGGCGCAACCAGTTCGGTATTAAGATACATCATGAAAACATCCGAATCCTTTATCCCTGATTTTACGGTAAGCAACGCAGATTTCAGGTTTTGTACTTTCGCTTCTTCTCCTTTCAGAATGCCCGGATAGATATTGTGAAACGTAGAAAACTTCAGTAAAGTAAAAAAATCGGAAAGCTTTTGTGCGTCGTTTTCCGCTTCTCCATTTATATTTTCCTTGTCAGTAGTCTGCGATAATCCATAACAAAAACTATACAAATACCCGGTTTTGGGAATATTGACGGACTCTTCCGTGAGAACCTCTTTTTCCGGCTGAGGAATATTGGGCCGGGCAATATCCTCTTCTGTAAATGGGTCTAAATCATATCTTTCCGGTTTATCAGGCTTCGTTTCGCTTTCGGTTGCCACTGTATTTGTGCTTTCAGCAACGGTCTCGCTTTCGGGTATTTTTTTATTCTGATGGATTTCACTGTTACTTTTTGTGGCCAATAAAGCAGCTCCGGAGTTTTCTTTCATTTCTACTACATCGGTAAGTCCGGCACTTAACTTACCGGCAGACAATCCATTAGCCACAAACGGAAACCCTTTTCGGAGGTCAATTCCGGCAATTTTAACCGGGTTTACATTCAAACAATCTGAGTATAAAATGCCTTCTTCTTCCAGTGTCTGCTGTACAAGCGAGCCATTTTTATCAATCAGCAACATCCAACCGGAAGG
>JAIBAH010000150.1 GCA_019695295.1 Bacteroidia bacterium
CTCTCAACCGAGGAATTGTCTATTACTACCATGGAAAATCAGGAACAGCTGGCGATGCTCAGCCTGAAACAGGCAATGAATCTTCAGAATGATATTATCCTTTCCGTAGTAGTGCCGGATTTGGGTAGTTACGAGCCTGCCTTAGCCGCTTATTCTCTGAATGAAATCTATAAAGAGTCGGAAGGGACGCTTCCCAATATCAAAAGTGCAGACCTGAGAGTAAGAAGTGCAATGATTGGGGTAGAATTAAGCAAAGCCCCCAGAAAACCTACCCTGAGTGTATTTACTCAGTTTAATACCCGTTACTCCAGCATTGCTCAGCGTCAGACGGATGAAACGATTATCATCACTCAGCCGATTTTTTTCAACGGACAAACCGTAGATCTTGGATTTCCGCAACAAAAATTTGAAAAATCTCCGCTTTTTTATCAGTTGACAAGAAACTTCGGGCTTGCAGCGGGGTTAAACCTGACAGTACCGATTTACAGCAGAGGGCAAAATCTGACCAATCAGCAGCTTGCTGAAATCAATGTAAAAAATGCGCAATTGAATGCTCAGATACAAAGACAATCATTGCGTCAGGCAATCGAAAGAGCGGCGATGGACGTAAAACTGGCTTACAGTAATTATGCAGCTTCCCAAAAACAACTGGCTGCATTTAAGGCATTGCTGGAAAATACAGAAAAACAACTGACTTTTGGGGTGGGAAATCAGGTAGATTTTACCCTCGCTAAAAATAATCTGAACCGGATAGAGAATGATTTAATCCGTCTGAAATATGATTTCTTATTCAAAACCAAAATTCTGGAGTTTTATCAGGGAAAAGAAATCCGATTATAAGTAAAAAACTTCTGAATCAACTTTTTTGAAACAAATCAGTTATCCGGAGAAACAAAAAACAAAAAACAGCAAAAATACCTTTGCATACATGGAACAAAAAAAAATAACCAAAAGAAGGTCCACCCGGTGGATATGGATATCGGCACTCATTATATTAATAGGAGGAGGAGTAGCATACCGTTTTTCCAATCAGAAGAAAGAATTGCTGAAGGTAGAAACAACCGTAGCAGAAAAACGCACGATTTATGCAAGGGTCACTGAATCCGGAACAATCCAACCTACCATAGAAGTACCGGTTTCGCCGGATATTTCGGGAGAGGTGGTGGAACTGTATGTAAAGGAAGGACAGGTTGTAAAAAAAGGGCAGTTGCTCGCAGTGATTCGTCCGGATAATTACAAATCGGCCCTTGAGCAGGCTCAGGCTTCGGTGAATACCGCAAATTCCGATTATATGCAGGCTCAGGCTGCGATTCAGCAGACGCAGGTAAATATTGCACAGGATTCTGTGAACGTAAACCGCCTTCAAAAGTTGCATAAAGAAAAACTCATTTCTGACCAGGAACTGGAAAATGCAATCCTGAAATATAATTTATCCAAATCTCAGTATGAGGCTTCCAAATATACGATTCAGAGTGCTTTTTACCGCCTGAAATCTTCTGAGGCCTCTCTTAAGCAATCCCGTCAGAACCTTGACAGAACGAGTATTTACGCTACGATGGACGGAACTATCACCCAGCTCAATGTAGAGGCCGGCCAAAAAGTGGTAGGTACAGTACAAATGGCGGGTACAGAAATGATGAAAATCGCAGATTTATCGAGTATGGAGGTGGTAGTGGACATTAATGAGAATGAAATCGTAAAACTAAACACAGGAGATTCTGCCGTAGTGGAAGTGGACGCTATCAGAGACAGGAAATTTTCGGGCCGGGTTACAGACATTGCTTATTCTGCTTCCCGTTCCGGCCTTGGCACTACCGATCAGGTTACGAGCTTTCAGGTAAAAGTGAGAATTAATCCGGCGTCCTATTCTGAGATGACCACCGGCAGCTCCGGACCCGAAGTGGCTTCCCGTATGCCTTTTCGCCCCGGTATGAGTGCGCTTGTTGAGATTTATACGGATAAAGTAGAAGATGTGGTAGCTATTCCTTTGCAGGCAGTGACTTTGCATAAAGACAAAAAGCCGGAAGAGAAAAAAACCGGATGGGGAAAACCGGAGGAAGCGCCCAAAGAAGCACCCAAAACAGATACTAAAAATCAGCCTGTGCTGAAAGAAGTCGTTTTTGTATTTGACAACGGAAAAGTGAAGGAATTTCCGGTAAAATTAGGAATAAAAGACGATACTTACGTAGAAATTCTGGAAGGAATATCCGTAGGAACTAAGGTCGTATCCGGTCCTTACACTACGCTCACCAAAGAATTGTATGACGGTCTCGAGGTAGAAGAAACAAAAGACACCCCCTGATTTCATTCATCCACACATTTTCCTGATCCATGAATCCGTATCTGAAAATAGAAAAAGTATCTAAACGATTTGAGAATCATCTTGCAGTAGATGAAGTATCGCTCGCTGTCGAAAAAGGGCAGATTTTTGGATTGCTTGGCCCCAATGGAGCCGGAAAAACGACCCTTATACGAATGATTACAGGGATTTATCTTCCGGATTCCGGCAGCATAACCGTTGATGGAGTACCCTGGACAAGAGAGCACGTAAGCCGTATGGGCTATATGCCGGAAGAAAGGGGACTTTATAAAAAAACCAAAGTACTGGAGCAGATAACTTATTTGCTCAGGCTGAAAGGAATGGATAAAAAAACGGCAAAGCAAACCGGAATGGAATGGCTGGAACGGCTGGGGCTTGGAGGCTGGGCCGACAAACTTACAACGGATTTATCCAAGGGAATGCAACAAAAAGTACAATTTATTGCTACTGTAGCGCATGAGCCGGATTTGCTGATACTCGATGAGCCGGTTTCCGGTCTTGACCCTGTCAATGCCAAAGTAATGGAAGAGGAAATTCTCCGGCTGAAAAAAATGGGCAAAACCATTCTTTTTTCTACGCACAGGCTGGAGCAGGTAGAAGAATTATGCGATAGCCTTGCCCTGATTCATAAAGGCAAAGTAATACTTGAAAATACGCTTCCTGAGGTAAGAAAGCAATTTCAGCGAAATCATTTCCGACTTGAGTTTGAAGGGATACCGGACTTTATCGATGAATGGCCGGAAATCCGTATTCTGGAAAAAAGAGCTCATCATCTGATTTTTGAAACGACCGGGGATACCTCCCGGAATTCTATTCTTGAAAAACTGGCTCAGAGCAATCTGATAATTAATAAATTTGAGAAAACTGTTCCCCGTCTGAATGATATTTTTATAGAACTCGTCGGAGAGCCCAGGGTATTTAATCCGGAACAATAGTAGCCGGAATCCTTCTTTTCTCTAAAAAACACAGGTAACTTCCGTGCTGAATTTTAGTCAACCGGTTGGTTGCTTTATTATATTTCCCCACCGCCCCCCTTGTAGCTGTTTTTCCGGCTGGTTCAGGGATATACATAAAAACCACACCGAAATTATAATGAGTTTTTCATGTAGTTTTTTTTTTAAAATCCTTAATAACACTACAAAAAGGTCGATTTACTTATACCCGCCCTTATTAAAACAACAAAATAAATATCCATGTATATGAAATATAAATAAAAATATTTTGTAGATTTGCCGTTTATATGTTTTCATTTTTTTTTAATCGACTAAGTTTTATATGAAAAAATTTCATTTTTTATTAATTGCTTTTGTTTTAACCTTTAGCGGAGCCTTTTCCCAGCGGATTTGTGGCTCTATGGAACATCTTCACAATGCCATTCAGCAGGACCCGTCCTTAAAAGACAGGATGAATCAGATTGAAGAGCATACCAACGAATTTGTCAAAAATAACCCCGGCGGACAAAGGGTTGTAGTGACTATTCCGGTCGTATTTCATATTGTTTACAATACGGCTGCTCAAAATGTAAGTAATGCCCAGATTCAGACTCAGCTGGATGTTTTGAATGCAGATTTTCGCAAACTGAATACAGACGCAGGTCTTGTTCCGTCTGTTTTTCAATCTTTAGCAGCGGACTGCGAAGTTAACTTTTGTATGGCACAACGTACTCCAACCGGTGCTGCAACCACAGGAATTGAGCGTCGTCAGACAACTGTCACCTCTTTCAGTACAAATGACGCAGTGAAATATTATTCTCAGGGCGGATTGGATATCTGGGACAGGACAAAATATCTGAATATCTGGGTTTGTAATATGGGGGGAGGAATCCTCGGGTATGCGCAATTCCCCGGTGGCCCTGCAGCTACAGACGGAGTAGTAATTACCTATACTGGCTTTGGAACTACAGGCACTGCTACCGCTCCTTTTAATAAAGGAAGGACAGCAACTCACGAGGTAGGACACTGGCTCAATCTCTATCATATCTGGGGGGATGACGGAACGGCCTGTACAGGTTCAGATAATGTAAGCGATACCCCGAATCAGGCGGATGAAAACTACGGATGCCCGACTTTCCCGGCAGTTTCATGCAGTAACGGCCCCAACGGTGATATGTTTATGAACTATATGGACTATACAAACGATGCCTGTATGTATATGTTTACTGCAGGCCAGAAAGCCCGTATGCAGGCTTTGTTTAGTGCTTCCGGTTCAAGGGTAGGTCTTACTACCTCCAATGGATGTACGCCTCCTGCTTCCAACTGTGCAACGCCTACGGGACTCACCGTAGCTTCTATCACCAATACAGGTGCCGTAGCTTCATGGGCAGCCGTAAGCGGAGCTACTTCCTACAACGTCATTGTGGGTACAAACACTTATAATACTACTTCTACCACCTATACCCTTTCAGGTCTTACTGCATGTACCCCTTATTCCGTTTCTGTACAGGCTGTGTGCGGAACATCAGGCACAAGTACCGCTTCTACTGCAGTTTCATTTACTACCACCGGTTGTCAGTCCGGATGTACGGATACCTATGAAGCCAATAACTCCCTCACAGCAGCCAAACCGATTACCGTAGGTACTACTATCAGTGCATTAATCGGAACTTCTACCGATAATGATTATTTCAGCTTCAGCAATACGCCGAATCAGCCCTATATCCGGGTTACACTTTCCAATCTTCCGGCTAATTATGACCTGAGACTATATAATTCTGCCAATACTACTGTTGGTCAATCCCTGAATACCGGAACTACAACAGAAGTTATCAATTATAATAATGGAGCAGTGGGGACATACAAAATACGGGTAAATGGAGTCAGTAGCGCATTCAGTGCAACAAGTTGCTATAATCTTCTTGTAGAATTAAGTACAACCCCATGGTCCACAGGAGGAGCCACCTGCGCCACTCCTACCAATCTTGCAGCGGGTTCTATCACCAATACCGGGGCTGTCATTTCCTGGACAGTAGTAAGTGGGGCTACTTCTTACAACTTACAGTACAAACTGGGTACCGCAACAACCTGGACTACCGTTAATACTACCTCGAATAGTTATACCCTCAGCGGACTTTCCATAGGCACTGCCTATAATGTGCAGGTTCAGGCGGTTTGTAGTGCTACAAGTTCCAGTGCATACAGCTCGGCTATTACTTTTACTACTACCGCTACCGGATGTGTGGACATCTATGAATCCAATAATTCATTAAGTGCTGCAAAACCTATTGCTGTAAATACAACAATCACAGGATTAATCAGCAGTGCTACGGACAATGATTATTTTACCTTCACCAATACCGCTTCTGCTCCGAATATTAAGGTAACCCTTTCCAATTTACCGGCTGATTACGATTTGAAGATTTACAATTCTGCAAATACGACACTTGCTACAGCACAAAACAGCGGAACTGCCAATGAAGTAATCATTTACAATAATGCTCCTGTGGGCACTTATAAACTCAGGGTATATGGATACGGAGGAGTATTCAATGCGACTCAATGCTATAATCTGCGTGCAGACATCAGCTCTTCTGCCTGGATAAGAATGGCAAACGAAACAGAAGACGGATTAAAACCATTATACAACGACTTAGTGGTTTATCCCAATCCAACCAACGGACTTACTACGCTTAAATTCACAGTAGAAGACGAAGACGCTACTGCTTTGATAACGATTACAGACCAAACCGGCAGAATCATGAATATCGTTCAGCATGACATCACCAAAGAGTCTGAAGAACTTACCTTAGACTTCAGTCAGTATGCAAGTGGAATTTATTTCATACAGATGCAAAAAGGAGAAGTAATCAGCAATTCAAAAATAATTGTAACCAGATAATAAACATAAGAAAGGCAAAGATATTTTATGTATCTTTGCCTTTTCTATTTTACAGAACAGGGGTAAAACTGGCAGCATTTTTGCTTTATGAATTATTATTTTTTATAAATATTTACTTTTAGTTTCAATTTTTTTATTAATTTTAATTACATTTTTTAAAACATGAAGAGAATTCAGATTTTATTACTGGCTTTATTGTTTTCTGTTTCAGGCATGTACGCACAAAGGGTATGTGGTTCTATGGAGCACCTGAGCAATGCACTTCAAAATGACCCCACTCTGGCAGACAGAATGGCTAAGATTGAAGAGCATACCAATGAATTTATCAAAAACAATCCTAAAGGACAAAGGGTTGTAATCACAATTCCGGTAGTGGTACATGTAGTGTATAACACCGCCACTCAGAATGTGAGCAATACTCAGATCCAAACTCAGCTGGATGTACTTAATGCTGACTTCCGTAAACTGAATGCTGACGCAAGCCTTATTCCAACTGCTTTTCAATCTGTATCAGCAGACTGCGAAATCAACTTCTGCCTTGCTCAACGTGACCCGGCAGGAAATACTACCACCGGTATTCAGCGTCGTCAGACTACTGTAACTGCATTCAGCACCAATGATGCAATGAAATACTATGCTCAGGGAGGATTGGACGCATGGGACAGAAACCAATACCTGAATATCTGGGTATGTAATATGAGTGGCGGAATTTTGGGTTATGCTCAGTTTCCGGGTGGTGCAGCTGCTACAGACGGAGTAGTAATTCTTTATTCTGCATTTGGTACAACCGGTACCGCTGCTGCCCCTTTCAATAAAGGAAGAACCGCTACACACGAAGTAGGTCACTGGTTAAATCTTCGTCATATCTGGGGAGATGCAAACTGTGGATCTGACCTTGTAGCAGACACTCCTACTCACAATACTTCCAACTACGGATGTCCTACTTACCCACACGCAAGCACTTGCTCAGGTAATCCTACTGAAATGACCATGAACTATATGGACTATACAGATGACGCTTGTATGTATATGTTTACTGCAGGACAAAAAGCCCGTATGCAGGCAGTACTTACTTCCGGCGGTTCCCGTGTAAGCCTTGCTACCTCCAACGGATGTACTCCTGCTTCCGGTGGCGGAACCTGTGCTACTCCTACCGGTGTTTCTGCTGGTTCTGTTACCAATACCGGTGCTGTAATTTCCTGGACTGCTGTGAGTGGTGCTACTTCCTATAATGTAACAGTAGGTGCAAATACTTATTCTACCACTGCTACCTCTTATACATTATCCGGCTTAACGGCTTGTACTGCTTACTCTGCTTCTGTTCAGGCGGTTTGCGGAACTTCCGGTTCAAGTGCTTCTGCATCTACTTCTTTTACTACTACAGGATGTACTGCATGCAGTGATAATTTTGAAAGCAACAATACTAAAAATTCAGCAAAAACCATTTCCGTAAACACCAACTACACTGCAAGAATCGGTACTTCTACGGATGTTGACTGGTTCAAATTTACTACCACCGCTTCTGCTCCGAAAGTAAAAATCGAACTTACCAACCTTCCTTTTGATTATGACGTAAAACTGTATGCATCCAACGGATCGACTCAGTTAGGAGTATCTCAAAACTCAGGAACAACCAACGAAACCATTCTGTACAATACCGCTACAGCAGGTTCTACCTATTTCATCAGAGTATATGGCTACAATGGCGCCTTCAGTTCAACTGCATGCTATACCTTCCGTGCATCCACCAGCGCTACTTCGTGGGTACGTCAGGCTAACGAAGTGGAAGACGGATTGAAGCCGGTATTCGATGATTTAGTAGTATATCCTAATCCTACCAACGGTCTTGCTACCCTGAAATTCACGGTAGAAGCTGAAGATGAGAATGCGCTTATTACTATTTATGACCAAACCGGAAAAGTAATGAATGTAGTTCAGCATGATATCACTAAAGATTCTGATGAACTTACCTTAGACTTCAGTCAGTTTGCAAATGGTATTTATTTCATTCAGATGCAAAAAGGAGATATGGTGACCAATGCCAAAATCATTGTAACCAAATAATCTTTTCCTTATATAAAATTATCAGAAAGGCTGTCCTTCGGGGCAGCTTTTTTGTTTTTAATTCCATCTATATATCCCAAACACCCTTGATAATTCCGATTTTGATATTTATATTTGCGCAATAAATTTACGAAACAATGAAATACTTTATTCTTCTATTCTTCTTATGCGCGAATTTCTTTTTGGGGATAAGTCAGACTTCTTCGAAACCTTCCTCAAAAAAAACAGCAGTAAAATCCGGAAAGCAGGTAAAAGCCCCGGAAAGCACGTCCTCTTCCGGAAATACTGATATCATACTGGAAGAAAATGTTTTTGATTTCGGCAATGTGAATGAAGGAGAAAATGTGACTCATCGTGTGTGGCTAACCAATACAGGCAGTAAAGCACTCACAATTTCTGATATTTCAGCTCCCTGTATTACCGCCGATTACAGTTTTTCGCCCATTGGTCCGGGGCAAAAAAGCTATATTGACATTACTTTTTCTACCGAAGGTAAAGTAGGCACTCAGTACCGGGAGGTAAAAGTCCGGGGGAATATTGCAAATCACGGGGAAGCAGTAATTTATGTTAAAGGCGTTGTTTATCCGAGATAAAACATTTTTAACTGACTCCCGTATAAATCATTTCGAAACCATGAAATTTTAATAACTTTTAATTTAAAAAATGAGAAAAATACTATTATTTACTTTTTTTATTGTTTTATTTTCACTGAATTACGCTCAGCCTTCCGGCACGAGAGGGGCTTCCAATTCACAAATGGTATTAAGTCTTGACCACAAGGAGTATGATTTCGGCAATATTAAAGAAGGCACCAAAATAGCACATTCATTCACTCTAACCAATAACGGTAGTTCCGAAGTGTATATTCTGGATGTTGAAACCGGATGTAACTGCACCTCTTCTGATTATCCGTTTGATGCGATTGCGCCCGGAGAAAAAGCAGTAATCAATGTAGTATTTGACTCAGCAGGAAAAGTAGGAACCCAATTAAAGAAAATTCTTATCGTAACAGATAAAGGGAATCTTTCCTGTAAATTATTCGGGACTGTTTTCCCGAAAAATAAAAATTACTAACCGGGTTTATTTTTCACAGACTAAAGAACCGTTTCAAATATAATGTGAGGGCTCCGGCACTTACATTTTTTTTTGGATTTAATATTAAAATTTCAAATAAAATGATTTACTTTGCGTAATATTTATCTAAAGTTTATTATTGTATTTAATTCAAACATCAAACATGCAAAAAATTACATTAACATT
>JAIBAH010000025.1 GCA_019695295.1 Bacteroidia bacterium
AGGGCTGAGGTTGATTCGCTAAATTAGTTTGAGTCCCTCGGTTTTTAAAACAAGAGCAAGGGCTGAGGTTGATTCGCTAAATTAGTTTGAGTCCCTCGGTTTTTAAAACAAGAGCAAGGGCTGAGGTTGATTCGCTAAATTAGTTTGAGTCCCTCGGTTTTTTATTTATAAACCTATCATTCAGACTCTTGTTGAGTTGGTTTCCCGGAAGAACGGAATATATCCGAAACAAAATCAAACGACAAAGGAAGGTTGCACACGCCCCGAGAATTAAGCCATTGGCGATAATCAAACACTCCTTACCCCACGAAAACAATAAATTATTTCTTTTTAAAAGAGAAAAAATCCTGAAAAGTTGTATTTTTTTGTAATTTCGCACAGATGAAAACGCTATTTTCTGCGAAAGCACTTCAGAAAGTGCGGATAATATTTTATTTCCTGCTTACCCTTCTCCTTCTGGGAGTGGGGGTAACCCGTTATAAGATAGCTTCTTACTCTAAACATAATCCTACTTTTGCAGAGATTGGAGGGGATGACAGAGTAGTCTGGAAAAATACTCCTTCGGGAATTATCGCGGAAGACGTTCATCCGCTTCTGGGGTATCAGCAGCAGGCCTATATAGATGCGAGGATTCCGGAGTACCTTTTAAAAGATGACCGGTTAAAAAAAATAGATTACATTGACATCTATAAAGCCGGAATTGTGGATACAATTACCAGAAATGCGCATCCGGGGAAAGTTTTTATTTTTCAGATTGAACGAAAAAACAAACAGGCTTTTACCACTGAAATGAATGAGCCTTTTGTAGTAAATGCTTACAGACTTACCTTCTCATTTAATGAAAGGGGGGATTTCTGGCGGATTACGCTTTGGGTTACCGCTTTGGGGCTTTTCGGAATCATTCTGATTGTACTGATTCTTTTTCCGCTGATACAGGGAAAAAAAACAGAAAACCGCTTACTAAGAAGTCTGGAAATATCGGCAATCGTATTCTTTAGCCTTCAGCTTTTCCGGTATTTGTGGTGGATTATTCAGACAGACGCAACCAATTATCAGTTTGAAAAAATATACATTATAATATATTGTTTAGCGGGCGGGCTGTATGCTTTACTCTATTGGCTGTATGAATCCGAGGAAAACCGGCCTTTGTATATGATTATACATTGGGTTCCTTTATTATGGATTGGATTTGAAGTATTTCAGATTATTTACCAGCAAAAACAGTTAAAATACTATCATGAGTGGGTGGAGGCCGGCATGATGCTTTGGCTCTATTTTCATTTTTTTGCCGGCAATCTCTGGGCGTTGATTTTCCGGGAAAAAAGTTCGGTCAGGATGACAGTATTGCGGGTGGGCATGATTTTGTTTTCACTCGGAAATATAGTCTTCTGGGGTATTGCACTACGCGGAGGAGGCGTAAGCAACGACATGACTGAAACCGCCTTGTTTTTATTCGGATTTGTGCAGTTTTTTCCGGCAGTGAGTGTGGCTTCTGTCCATTTAAAATTCGGGAAAGTAAGCCTTGTCCTTACCCGGACTATGCAGTTTCTGATTCTGTTTGCAACGGTACTTTTTATATCCCTTTTCATCAATCAGCTGTTTGGGTACTTCATTCCCGGCAATCCCTACCGCCAGATTATGGAAATTATTGCGGATATTATTCTGGTAATAACGGCAAGAAGTATTTATCTCTCCAACGAATCCAGTGTAAGAAAATACTTTATCCTTTCCCGGCAGCAGAAAGAAGAACAAATCCGCTTATTTTCGGCTCAGGTACCTCAGTTTACTTCTATTGAAAAGTTGCATCAGGCAACGCTCCGGCATATCATAACCTACCTTGAAACCGAAAATGTGTCATTATGGTGGAAGGGCGATCTGGAGTTCGGGGAGCAAAAGGACGACAGCGAATTTGTAACCGAAGTATTTCACTTTCTGGAAGAAAACCAAATGATATGGTCTGCCAATAAGGAAGTATCTTCCTGCTATCTCCCTCAGCATCTGGAAATAAAAGCCTTGCAGTATGCCCTTATTTTTCCGGTCTTGGTAAACAACCAGAATTATGGGCTGCTCCTGATTGGAAAGAAGAAAAACAGCGTATATAATCTTACGGATATCGAAGTAATCGGCAGTCTGCTTCAGCAAATACGACTTACCCTGAATGTTTTGCATCTTGTACAGAGAGAAAAAGATTTGCTTGCCCAGACCTTTCAGGCAAATCTTACGGTATTACGTTCTCAGATTAACCCTCACTTCCTGTTTAATACATTGAATACCATTTCGGCTCTGATTCATGAATCTCCCGACCTGGCAGAGCAGGCAGTGGAAAAACTTGCCTTTATTTTCAGATATACCCTCAAAACCTCTCATCAGAATTTTGTTCCTTTTTCGGGAGAAATGAAACTGGTACGAACTTATTTAGACATTGAACAAATCCGGTTTGGCGAACGGCTCAAAATAGAAATCAGTATTGAAAAAGAAGCGGAAGAGGTAGAAATTCCGGCTTTTGTGATTCAGACTATTATAGAAAACTGCATCAAACATGGAATTGCAAAAATTGTGGCCAAAGGGATTATCCGGATAGATGCTTCCGTAGAAAAGGATTTGCTGTGGGTCAGGGTATATGATAACGGACCCGGAATTGACCCGGAAAGAATCCGGAAAGGCACGGGGCTGAACAACATCATTACAAGAATGGAAAACCTGTATCATTCTCCGGATACCCTGACATTCGAAAACACAGGAGAGGGTACACTCGTTACACTTAGGGTACCGGTTTCCCGCACGGATACTTCCAATGGATAAACTATTTTATTTTCTGTTTAAGGCGTTTATCTGTATTTCCTGCTTCATTTTTACAGGAGGGGCTCTCCCCGCACAGGCTCCTCTTTTGCATTTTCAGCATCTGGATATTCACTCCGGCCTTAGCAACAAAACTGTGTTTGCGATTGGTCAGGACGCCTACGGGTTTGTGCTTGTAGGTACAGCCAAAGGATTGAATCGTTTTGACGGGCTGAATGTCAGGCCTTACGGATCATTACAAAACCCTGATATCCGGGAACTGAATGCTTCCGAAATCACCTTCATACAAAAAGACTCCCTCCGGAACCTGTGGATAGGAACCGACAGGTCGGGATTGTATTGCTTCAGTCATTCAGGCAGTATTATTACCCGCTATCATTCACAAAGCAAAATCTCAACCCAAAAATTAAGCGGAGACAATATCCGAAGAGGACTGGGGCTCATGTCTTCAGGAAGTGTGTGGGTTGCTGACGGGAACGATATCCTCACCGAAATTCATCCCGACAAGAAAATCATTCGCCAAATCCGCGTATTTGAAGAGGGTGTTAAAGTTCGATATTTGACCGCAATTGCTGATAGCTTTCTTCTCATTGGTACCAGTCAACACGGTATATTTAGCTTTAATCCACAAACCCAATCTTTACGCAGGTGGAAGGAAAAAGATATTACGAATCAGGAAGTCAATGCTTTCTGGAAAGATGCAGAATCCGGTAAAATATGGGTTTGCAGCAATGCAGGACTCTTCCGTTTTGACTATAGTGGCAGAAAAGAAATACAATACACATTTAATCCGGGTAATCCTTACAGCATTCCCTCCAATAATGTAACCGGAATTATCAGGGATAAAAGCGGGCGTTTGTGGATTGCTACTTACGGAGGAGGGATTAGCTTTCTGAATGAACAGCAAAACCGGTTTATTTCCTATCAAAACATCATCAGCAATACAGAATCCCTTTCCGGCAATGAGGCTCTGACTCTTTTTCAGGATGAATCCGGTAAAATATGGGTTGGAACGCATAAATCCGGGCTGAGTTACTTCAATCCGGAATCCTGCAATTTTGAAGTAATCAATGATACTCCCAAAAACCGGGATGCTCCTGTATTAAGCAATAATAATATCCGGCGGATGTTGGTTTTGCCGGGAAAAGAGGTGTTAATTCTGAACGAAAAAAATGTAGAACGCTATAATCCGGAAACCCGGACTGTGACAAAATATCCTTTTCCTTCTCCGGAGCAAATCGGCTACACGCTTGCCCTTCTCAAAAACGGAAAAGTGCTTTTTGCTGCTGATAAAGGACTCTTTTATTTTGAGTCCGGACAATATACTCCTTTACTTCCGCCGGAAGAGAATGCACAACTCCGGAAAATTACTGCTATCCATGAAGATTTTCAGGGAAACCTGTGGTTTGGAGGGGATGACCCCAAAGGGTTGTTTGTTCTTTGGAAAGATTCCGGCAGGCTGAACCGTTTTGACTCCAGTCAGATTCCGGATGAACATATCAATACCTTTTTTGAAAATAAAAATCATGTATTCTATGCGGGTACCTGGATTGGTGCGTTCCGGTTTGATTATCAGTCCCGGAAATTTATCCCAGAAAAAGTGGGAAATGTATCTTTTTCTGTAATTTCTATGCTTGAAGATGCTTATGAAAATCTTTGGATGGGAACCTATCTGGAGGGGCTTTTTGTACTTAACCCCAAAACCGGAAAAGTACAGGCACTTACCCGTAAAAATTATATCCCGGACAATAATGTAATCAGTATTCAGCAGGATAGTGAAAATAAAATATGGATTGCAACGGACCTGGGACTGTGCCGGCTGATACCGGAGCAGGAGGCCGCAACGGACTCATTCCGCTTCAGGAGGTATAATTACAATACTAACAATGGTTTTCCCTTTAATCAGACTACGGGCTTAGTGCAGGAAGGGGAGACCTTTTTTGCAGGGACTCTTAACGGGCTTGTCCGCTTTAACCGGGAAGACCTCACCGAAAAAACCGAAAACGCTCAGACCGTAATCACCAAAATCATGATTACAGACAAAGAGTATCCGGTCATGAATCAGGATAGCATTTTCCTTACATTAAATTATTTTCAGAATTTCTTTTCCATCGAATATTCGCTGCTTAATTATGAAAATTCCCGCAATGAGTTTTCCTATTATTTAGAAAATTTCAATCAGAAATGGAATTATACTGAAAACAAGCAATCGGTTTCTTTCAGTAATCTTGATGGCGGAATATACTATTTTTACCTTAAAGCCCGCAAACCCGACGGTACATGGACCGAAGCCCGGAAAAAAATCACAATCAGGGTTTTTCCTCCTTTCTGGAAAACCGGATGGTTCTTTCTTTTATGTATTTCTCTGCTGCTTGGAATCGTGTATTTTATTTATCAAAACAGGGTTTCCGGTATTCGTGCTGAGGAAAAGCTAAAAACGGCCTATCATAAAGAAATTTCTGAAATGCAGGTGCGTTTACTCAGAAGTCAGATGAACCCTCACTTCCTTTTTAACAGTCTCAATTCGATTAATCATTATATTCAATCCAATGAAGGAGATATTGCAAGTGATTATCTTGTGGATTTTGCAAAACTGATGCGGATGATTCTCGATAACTCACAGTATGCTTTTATCCCTCTGAAGGTGGAAACAGAGATGCTGGAACTCTATCTCAAACTGGAAAAAATGCGTTTTAGTCAGGGTTTTGACGCGGAAATCCGGATGGATAATGCGCTGAAATACACAGAATTGAGTATTCCCGGAATGGTAATTCAGCCCTTTGTGGAAAATGCAATCTGGCATGGATTAAGACACAAACCAGAAAAGGGAAAAATAACGCTTACCTTTTCACTGGATGGCAAAGTGCTGACCTGCATTGTAAAGGATAATGGAGTAGGCCGTTCGAAATCCGCCGAACTCAATAAAAACCGGAAAAAACATCAGTCTCACGGGCAGAAAATAGCCGAAGAAAGACTCGATTTTCTCGCCAAAGAACATGGGTTACCTTTGGGCGTAACGATTACCGACCTTACTGACTCAGAAGGGGTGGCTTCGGGGACTCAGGTAGAAATCCGGCTGCCGGTGGAGACAGATGAAGAGTAACTCCCGTCAGTATTTAATTCTTTTTCAGTACTATGGTTTTTCCGGGATGATGCTGAGGAGTAAGCTCAAGCCAATGAATCGTTTTGGCGTCAGGGCAGAAAACCTCAATACTCTCTGTAATGGTAGTCTGTGCCGGTACGGATAATACCTTTTTGGCGATGATCTCAGATTCCGACTTAATCACTGCGGAGTACATTTCCGGCGACATCCCGCTATTGGAAAGACTGAATGTGATTTTCTTTTTCTTTCCTTTCAGGCTTACCGCTTCGATTCCTGCTTCTGTCAGATAGGGATAAAGACCTGATGTATAATGAGTTTTAAACTGAACGGAGGGAGAAAACTGTTTTTCTTCTTTCTTTTTTTGTTCCGTTTGAATACTCCATATCAGTTCTTTCGCTTCGTTTACCTCTACGGTTTTGGGAATTGCACCCATACAAATCAGATAATTACCCGACGGAATCAAATCTACACTTCCTCCCTTATAACTTTTTCCATCCGTTTGTCCATCAAAATCACAGGGCAGCGACCACATTATTTTGGGGTTCTCTCCCTGTGAAAAAACTACAGCCGATGATACAACCCCCGGATTTGAGATAGAATCATTGTTAAATACCCCAATCAGCCCATTGGGAAATACATTTGCGTCGTGCTGATTTCTGAAAAAACCGGTACCCGAAGGCACTCCGGAATGTAATTTCTCCCCCCACTCTGCAACCACTTTTCCGGTTTTCTTCTCGATTTTTACAATTCGGTGGATATTGCGGAATCCTGCATACACAAACTCTCCGCTCACATCCTGAGAAGCAGCATTCATATGCGTTGAAAGAAGTGGTGCTCCGTTGGGGTAATGCTGGGAAAGTAAATCCGCAGGCTTAAAATAGGAGTTTGAGTTCCATGACCATACGATTTCGCCCTTTGGATTGTATTCTATCAGCGTGCCAAATTCGGTTTTCATATAGTTTTTCCCGTTTTTTACACTGAGAAGAAGGTTGTTCTTGAAAATATGTTCGGGAAAGGTGTCAGGAATTTCTACCGGCAAATAGGCCGTTCCCATCGCGAGATAATTACCGGAAGGGAGTTTTTCGAAATAATGATGATATTCTTCCGTTGTATCTTTTGAAACTACCCCCTTATTCGGGCCTTTCCAGAGTATATTCCCATATAAATCCGTTTCAAAAACCTGCTTTTCTACCCAAAAAGTGACGGTATTGTCCTGAGTAACCCGCAAATCTCTGGGTCTGGCAGCTGCCGGAAACGCCTTTGAGTCCGGTAAATACCATACTACTTCGCCCGCCCGGTTTACAATCGCTCTGGGATAATCCAGTGTGACCAATCCGTCCCCGGCTTTTCCATTCTGACGAACGATTGTCCGGAATACCTCTGGCCTGAGCCATTCTGCGAGTACAGTAGTAAATGTATAAACCGGTGAGGTAAAAAGCACTTCTCCTTTTGTACCGGTGGCTTTATACCTCCAGTAATATTGTTTATCCCAGTCAAACCCGGAAAGGATGATTTGTGTACTCTGACGGGTTTCGGGCACTGCAAACGATAAATCTTTATTCTCGCTGTATTCAACCGTATATTTTACTGCGGATGATACAAAAGGATACTCAAATAAAACCTGTGTAAAATTAAGTTTTGACTCATTTTCCGGCTTTATCTGAGAAAAAACAAACAGCGGAAGCAGTAAAAACAGAGGAATGAAAGTTGTTTTTATCATTGACAAAAAATGAATAGATATTAATGGCAAATTTAAAGATAAAAATTGCAAATACACAAAAAACAGTATCTTTGCCTTTCTTTTCTTTCTGAATACTTAAAAACGATAGTAAAGGGTCTCTCAGATTCCTCTCTATCCAGAACAAACATCTTATGAATATCTTATTGCTGATTGTATTTCCCATTCTGATCCTGATTTTGATTGCAATCAATATTCAGGGAAAAACCAGAAACAGGGTACTGAATCTCGTAATCATTTCCGGGCTTATTTTGCTTTTATTTCCTGTTTCCATGTCTTTTTTCAGCTGGGTTTCCTCCGGTTTTGAAGGAAGCATGTTCAGCGAAGGCGGTGCCGGTCATGCTACATGGATATGGTTTTACTTTTATGTAGGACCTCCGGGTTTATTTCTGCTGGCCACAGGAAGTATCATTAAGCTTGTTTTAATATTAATGCAAAACCTCTCACAAAAACCATAAAAAATGACTGTCATACTGGAAACAGAACGGTTGATTCTCAGGGAATTTACGCTGGAAGATACAGACTTTATCATCGAACTACTGAACAGTTCCGGGTGGATTCGGTTTATAGGTGACAGAAATATACATACTCAGGAAGCAGCGGGAAACTATCTCATTAACGGCCCCTTGAAAAGCTATCGGATAAATGGATTCGGGCTTTACGGGGTAGAACTCAGGCACTCTCATGAACCCGTCGGTATGTGCGGTCTCATTCTCAGAGACTATCTGGAAACCATTGATATTGGCTTTGCATTTCTGGATTCCTGTACGGGCAAAGGCTATGGAACCGAGATAGCCTCGGCTACTTTATCCTATGCTCAGAATCAGCTGAAGTTTGACAAAGTGCTTGCAATTACAACGGAAGACAATCAGGCTTCAATACGGCTGCTGGAAAAACTGGGTATGCAGTTTGATAAGGTTATCCGGATTCCCAATGACCCCGAACCGCTGAGGTTATACTTCACTCCCTGATCTTCAATACCATACTTTTTATGGGGAAATTGTAAAAAAATAAATTTCAGGATATTCAATACCGTAAACCCGCTTTTACTCCGACTACCGGCAATAATTTACTGCAATTTAGGGCAGAGGGTGGGAATATTCTCTTTTTATAATCGCACAAAAACGATTTATTTTTTGAAATATTGTATATCCAAAGTTTTTTTAATATAATCACCGGTAAAAAAAATCTGATTTTTCAAACCATAAGGGCAATTTTATCGTTCAAGAAGATGTTACAAAAATATCGGGAATGGTCTTACATAATAAAGTGATTGAAATTGTTTTATTTTCCGGAAAATATCCCGTTTACATCTAACTATCTTTTTATTTATAGTATTAAAAAATATAAATATGCGTTTAGTGATTTTTATATATTCTGCATATTTACTGCTGCCATTTCATTTGTATGCACAAAAGCCTGATTTTTATGAAGACAGCCTCTTTGTAGTATCCGGTAAAGAGAACCTGCGCAACAAGTGGGACGCTCATGCTTCTGTAAAATTATTTTCAGACGGAGACTACCTCACCCTGACCGTGGATGTAAAAGACGATATCATTGAAAACAAGCCCGATAATCTGGAGACTGACCATATAGAAGTGTGGTTTGCTTTGCCCTCTTCTGCTTTTCCCAGAGATTTTGAATATAACTTTCATCCAAAGTATATTTATAGCGCTACCCCCTCAAACCCTTACGAAAAAACCCAGAAACCCCGTTTTTTCAGCGTATATTCAGAGTATGCTTCCAGTCTCGGACTTCAGTCTTTTTTATCCAGATACGATTATCCTTCGGCAAAAGATGTAAAGGGAAAAAGTATGGGTGTTCCTTACCCCGAGAACCTCAAAGAGTGCAGGCTGGATTATGGAATTGTTCAGTTTGGGCTTTATCCTGATAAAAGGAACCCTGTTCAGCTCAACAAGGATAATTACAGGATACTGGAATCAATGTGGGGCAACAGAGTCGGGGATTTTACAGAAGGGGTAAAGTATGTGGTCGATAAAACGCAGTACGGATATATTATCAGTGCACAGTTTTCTGTGAAGGCACTGGGCTTCGTGCAGTTACCCAAAATGGAAGAACTCCGGGTTATGGTAGATATCATTGATAAAGACGGGCAGGGAAAAGCAAGCACTATCCTTTCCACTTCTCAGTACAGAGCCAAGGGAAGCCCCGTTACCTTTAATACAGTACGCCTGAAAAGGCCGCTGAGAACCAACTCCACTGAGGTACCGGATGCTGTTTACAATAAACTGGATTTTCATCCTGTATATACCTATCTGGATAGTGGGTGGCTATCCACAAGCGTAGAAACCGACATGGTAGAGTACGGAGAGCAAAACCTGAGTAAATCGCTGCTGGAAATCAAGTTTTCCAAACAGCCTATCCGTTATACCGCCTACGAAGATGTATCTAAAAATAATATTAAAAAACTGAGTGTAGATTCGGACGGAGTCAATACAAATGCTAAAACCACAGAGTATTATATCATTAACGGTCAGGTTTTTGAATCAGAAGTATCAAAAATAGGAAAAAGCCGCCGTGAAGCCCTCTATAATCACACTTTTTCATTTCCGGACGGCTCAGCGGGGCTCATTCTGAAAAACAAAACCGCCCAGAATCCTTATGGATGGGGTAATTGTAAAAATTGCTACGAAGAGGTAATCTCTATTATTCGTCTGCAAAAAGGGAGTGCCAAAACGATTCTTGCAATCTATCAGGGAAATACCGGCAATCCTTACTGTCAGATAGGCGACAAAAACTATAAAGGGTTTTATGTTTACAGCCTTGACTGGCTTAGGGAAGGGAAAATGCTGGTTTTTAGATTATCAAGCTGGGATAATACCGAGAAAAAAAGAGTGAAAATCACCTGGGAAGATGATGGGTCAAAGATAGCCCAGACCGAAACCCCGTAATCCTCACTTTGCATACCCTTATTATTCTCTCTCTTTTGGATTAGTCTGTGACAGGAAAATTGCGCCACACTCCCTGATTACTTCTTTTAATGGGGTATATTGAAAATTCAGTTTGCGGGTAATTTTGCTCCCGTCATAAAAATGCTGATGCAGCGAGGTTCGTACTGTTTCTCTTGAAATCAACGTCTTTTTTCCGGTTATTTTTCCAATTAATTCAAATACAAATCCCGCCATTTTTGCCAGAAAGGGAGGAAGTTCCCACTGAGGCGGACGTTTATTCATACTGAGGGCAATCTCTGTAAATAAATCTTTCTGACTCATGTTTTCGCTTACAAGTACAAACCGTTCTCCGTTTTCGAGCGGGGTTTCCAGTACTAAACGAATCGCCCTTGCAACATCCTTTACCCCGACATAACCATTTACTCCTCTGTTATAAAATCTTAACCCTTTGTAAACCAGTTTAAAAATCTGACCCGAACTTCTGTTCCAGTCCCCTGCTCCCAGAATTACCCCCGGATTCAGAATTACGACTTCAAGCCCTTCTTCTTTGCCTCTGAGCACTTCGAGTTCCGCTTTTCTTTTGGATATAGCGTACTTTGAGTTGAGCGCATAAGGAACCCACCGGGTGTTTTCTGATATCATTCCCTGATTTTCGGTACGTCCGAGTGCTGCAATAGAACTTACAAAAACGAGTTTTTTCACCTCTGCTTCCAGACAAAGATTTACAATATTTTCGGTTCCATTGATATTTATCCGGTTCATTTCCTCTACATCTGAGGGCGAAAAACTCACCATTGCAGCAGCATGAATTACCCATTCCACCTCATTGATTACCTCATCCAGCACTACAATATCCAGAATATCTCCCTCAACTATCGTTACGCCCGGAGAATCCCGGAATACACATTTAGACGGATTCCTTACGAGCAGCACCACCTCATAATGAAAAGACAGAAGTTCCCGCACTATATATTCCCCTAAAAAACCGGTACCGCCCGTAACTAAAACTTTCATAAGAATAATAATTAAAAACAGAAAGATTAAACTAAAAAAAGCGTTTCAACACTAATGTCTTGAAACGCTTTCAGATTCTGGGAGAGTGATGGGGATCGAACCCACGACCTTCAGTGCCACAAACTGACATTCTAACCAACTGAACTACACCCTCCGTAAAATGTGCTGCAAAGGTACGGGTTTATTTTTATTTTTTCAAAAAAAACCACTTTTTTTTTGAAAAAAAGTTGATTAGTTGCACTGAATGGGGGTTTTCATGTATTTGTACTTTTTTTTTCTCAAAAAATTGCCGGAAGAATAAATTTCTATTAATTTTGTGATTATTATTTAAATCTTAGTATTGAAACTGTTAGCTTATCATTTTCTTTATGCAACCAAATAAACAAAAAATTTTATTTCCTTCTGATTTTTCTGAATTTTCTATGAATGCGTGGAGCACCTGTGAAGCATTTGCCCGTGCATATGATGCAGAAATTGTCATTTTGTATATTGTAGAACCGCCTGCACTTCGTTTTGATTACGAAGAGGAACCGGAGGTGATGATAGCTCGAAAAACGGTTAATGAAAAAATATCTTCCATGAACCTGAGCGGAAGTTTAACGGTCAGTTCTTTGGTAAAGGTAGGGAAACCCTATAAAAAGATTATTGAAGCCGCTTTGGAAATTGACCCGATTGCAATCATTATGGGAACACACGGTGCTTCCGGTTTTGAAGAGTTTTTTATTGGCAGTAATGCTTCCCGCGTTATTCGTTCTGCTTCCTGCCCGATTGTAACGGTAAGAGAGCCTCAGCCCGACGGCGATTTCAAACGCATTCTTTTACCGTTGGATGTATCAAAGGAAACCAAAGAAAAATTAGCAAAAGCACTTGAACTTGCCCAGAAATTCAATGCCACTATTCATGTTGCTTCGGTAGCAACTTCTGCTGCCGATGTAGAAAACATGAGTAAGCAACTGGAAAGCGTGGCTAATTATATTCAGAATCATGGCATATCTGTGGAAAAAACCCTCCTTGAAACCTCCGAAGATATCGGAAATGCTGTTTTAAAACACGCCGGTGAATGTGAGGCGGATTTTATCTGTATTATGACTCAGCAAGAGTTAAGCCTGAAAGAATATTTTATGGGTTCAGTGGCTGAGCACATTGTAAATCACGCTGTAATACCCGTAGTGAGTATCCGCCCTTCCAACTTGTATGTCTCAAAACGTTTAGGCTCTATTTTCGGATAATTTCTGATAAATATCAGAACCTTATTAAAAGGGATTCGTAGAAATCCCTTTTAATGCTTTATTTTTTAAAACAATTCCTAACGATTTTTAGTTAGACATCATATTTCTTTTGGATAGTATTTATCAGAAAGAACGAATACGCTGATTCAAAAATCCTTCAGGAATTATTGAGTTTTTAATTAATCATATTTTTTCATATTTTTCATGAGACAGCTAAAAATAAGTAAGCAAATCACGAACCGTGAGTCACAATCACTGGATAAATACTTACAGGAAATCGGTAAGGTGGAATTGCTTACTCCTGATGAAGAGGTGGAACTGGCAAGAAGGATTCGTCAGGGAGATCAGGTTGCTTTGGAGCGACTGACCAAGGCAAACCTGCGTTTCGTTGTTTCTGTAGCCAAACAGTATCAGAATCAAGGACTTTCCCTGGGAGACCTGATTAACGAGGGAAATCTGGGACTCATCAAAGCTGCACGCAGGTTTGATGAAACAAGGGGATTTAAGTTTATTTCCTATGCCGTTTGGTGGATTCGTCAAAGTATTTTGCAGGCTTTGGCGGAGCAGTCGAGAATTGTAAGGCTTCCTCTCAACAGGGTAGGCGCACTGAATAAAATCGGAAAAGCATTCTCTAATCTTGAACAAAAATATGAAAGAGAGCCCTCTCCCGAAGAAATTGCAGAAGTGATAGAAGGAATGACCGAGGAGGAAATTGCAGAAACACTGAAAATCTCCGGAAGACATACTTCCATTGATGCTCCTTTCGTTCAGGGTGAAGAAAACAGCCTGCTCGAAGTACTCCGTAATGACTCCGAAAGAGACCCCGACTCTATCCTGATTGATGAAAGTTTAAGCCGGGATGTGGACAGAGCACTGAATACACTTACGCTCAGAGAAGCTGAAGTAGTACGTTTATATTTTGGTATCAGTACGGAACATCCGCTTACGCTCGAAGAAATAGGCGAAAGATTTGACCTTACCCGCGAAAGAGTACGTCAGATTAAAGAAAAAGCCATCAGAAGACTACGTCATACCTCCAGAAGCAAAGGCTTGAAAGCATATCTGGGATAATTTTCCTGATTATTTTTTCTCAGTAATTAATTAGAATAAAAAAGAGGCTGTCCGAAAAGACAGCCTCTTTTTTACATACTATACAAATCCTTTTCCGTATTTATTCTTTTACAAAAGGTTGGTAGAATACTCCCTTTTCTGTCTGGAACTTCAGATAGTAAACGCCGGAAGCCAAATCCTGTAACTGAAATTCTTTGCGGAAAGCAGCAGGCACGTTTTCCAGCGTCAGTATTGTCCGGATGGTTTTTCCGGTAATGTCCCGAACTTCCACGGAAAGGTCATTCAGTTCACCGGGATTTTCCCACTCTATCCACAGACCTCCCTGAGACGGATTCGGATAAACCCTGAAATCCAAACCGTCCGCTCCTTCTTCTACCGAAACCCCAAAGCAGGGAATATATTCCGAGCCGGGAGAACCTCCGGGACATCCCGGAATCCATGAGGCGGCACTGTTGGGGTTCAGATAGCTCAGGGTATCAATATACTGAAGGGTGTAGTTTCCTGTATCCGGCTTGATGGACCAGGGTGTATCGTCATCATAGAGCATACTGAACTGCAACGTCCCTGAATTATTGAATATCCGGATTACGTCCCCGCCTGCACCGTAACCATATACAAAAGGGCCGGATTTGTTCGGAATGCCGGGATGCTGAGCGTCAAATCTGGCAGCGTCCTGATACAGAACCCAATAGCCACCCGCCGGGATTGAAATGCCGGGAAGGGTAAAGAAATTCTGGTCTTTGGAATCCTTCAATACATATCCGGCAAGATTAATCGGAGCAGACGTATTGTTTTTTAACTCTATCCAGTCTCCTGCATCCACCAAAGGCAGGCTGTTATTGTAATTAATTTCTGAAACAATCAGCGGGTCATTACAATCTGAAAAGGCAACTCCCGGCGAACCTTCCATACATCCGCAAAACCAGTCTGCTCCGGTATAACCCGCAAGGTCATCTGTATGCTCAAGCGTTCTGCCCCAGCCGTCGGCGCATTTGGGGTAAGGGAGCGAATCTGCATACATTGCGAATTTCACAAGATTATGAGTCTTATCATATACTTTCACGCTATCCCAGGAATTGGATAACCCAAAAAGCAATTCTCCGGTAAAATTATTGACTCCGGGATGTCTTAGTTTAAAACGAACGGTATCTTCACACAATACGATATAATCATTGGGCGGGATAATTGTACCCGTCGGGAAAGTGAATTTATTGTAAAAGGTTTTGGTTTGAACCTGCCAGTCAGAAATGTCCAGATTCTGATTGCTGTAGTTATGAAGCTCCACCCAGTTGCCGGAATTAAGGCTGGAATCACAGTTATACATGGCTTCACTGACAGATAACTGAAGTGGAATACTGCTTCCTGAAAAGATAGCCTTAAACAATGTATCATAGGCAATATCATACGTAATAGACGCTTTACCGATATCGGAAGGCTGGATAATTCCATTTTGCTCCCATTTAAAAAAACTATAGCCGGGATTCGGAATAGCCGTAATTGTAACGGGAACTCCGTGAAAATAAACTCCCTGCCAGGGTAAATTATCTGGGATTATCGTAGAAATTTTAATATATCCCGCTCCGGGGGGCTGCACATTCAGCGTAACCACAACCGTATCTATCAACTGAAAGTGGCTCACCATCTGCTCCCTTACTTTAGGACAACGATTGTCAAACTGATCAATCATATAAGGAAGATAGTTGTTAAAAGTCTGCATGCTTTGAGCCACAGGGGTTGCCAGTGTATCTGTCCAGCGCGCAAACTGACGGGGCATTTCCGGCAAAAGCTGATTGTGCATCTGCAAGGCTACCGGATAATAATAATCATGCTTAAAAGTAGTATTCATCAAATCGGCATAACGATTGATAAAATAATCATGGAATTGTGTATTTTGAATCAGTGCCGAATAGATATCCCAGTAAGGATTGGGCTGTTGCTGCGTGGCAAAATAATCAAACATATTATCCTGCCAGCTTGTCCACTCACCGAGTCCGAGCTCCACATCCTGTATATAAAAACGCCAGCGGTTATCGGTAGTCCGGTTTCTTGCCATTTTCATATTATTGTAAAGCCAGTCCACATTCCCGTACCAGTTTTCTATTGAGAGGTAGTCTGTATAGTTTTTCAGGTCCAGCACCTTATCTGATTGCTCGTAAAAGGTAGGCGAAGCCGGGTTTCCAGTGGTAATAAAGTCATACATATTATAAAATGAAGTATCTGAACCCTCCAGTGTCCGGATAACCCCCGCACCGTAGAAATAGCTGACCGAGAGTAAATCAAGACTATCCGGATTATTCCCGTAGTTATTTTCAAAGTACAACTCATCGGTTTTTTCCCTGAATTCATATACCCCGAAATAATCTCCGTTCAGATAAACAATTACGGGAGTATAAGCGGTATAACCGGTGTGAGATTCCCGGATGATTCTTTCCATACAGGCCTCTTTCTGTGGATAAACATTCCACATATTACTTCCGTTTCTCAAATAAAATGCGCCGAATTTATCAATAAATGCTTTGTCCTGAATAAATGGATAATTCACTACTCCGTCTCCGTAAAGTTTATTATCAGGCTCTACTGTAAAACTTCGCTGCGGATTGGAGCGGCTTCCTCCTGCTCCTCCGTCAATTTTGACAGAAGCATTGGAAGCCAGTATTTTCACCCCGTTTTCATCAAAATATTCAAAATGACAGGGTTTTTTCCAGTCAGTAAAATAATTGTCATAAATTCCGTTATTTCCGTAAAGATGTACGCTGTCCGTCGTCAGTGAAATAATCGGAAGCGTAAAATCATCCATGACAAAATACGTCTCAGTTGCCGTTTGGCTGGGCATGATTGTGGCTGAAACCGGAAAACATCTTGCCCTCACCGGTTTGGACTGGGATACGCTAAAAGGTCCGGTATAGGGAATGTCGTTTATTGTGGGTTCTTCTCCGTCCAGAGAATAATAAACCTGCCCGCCGGTGGTGGAACTGTTGGTGATTGTGACGGTAACCGCTGATGAGTAAAATCCTCCCGAAGGAGTTATGACGGGTTTTGCTTCGTATCCGATAAAATACTGACTGGCATTATTGGTAGAGCCGGGTGTGAAATCAGCAAAATAAACTGGATTGGAAGCACCGTCAGGGAACAACCCATAAGACATATCCGGGTCCAGATTCGGGAGCGTCAAAAAATGCAGGATTGTACCGGAGGGATTCGAGAAATATATACCTTCTCCTCCGTTGGCAAGAGAAAAATTAGTGTGGATTACATATCCGGTAAACTCCTGAAACCATGACGGCACCTGACCTCCAAAATAATTGGTGGGGTTATTAATCCCAAAGCTCAGGTAGGGAATCACTGTTAAGTCGGATGAATTTGGGGAGGTATTGTGCAACTCAATCGCCAGTACATTCAATCCGTTACTGATTACAGACTGTAAAAGTACAGGGTCAATTATAAACCGCTCTGGCAATCCGCCTCCATACATCTGCGCCTCGTGATCTCCGGCCAGCGCATCCCAGTCAGGTGGCGTTCCGTTTAATCCGCTTCGGGCAATCTCGACTCCGTTAAGATAAGCCACAAACCCGTCATCATAATCTATATGAAGAAGAGCATTTGCAATTGCCGTAACGTCTGAAATGACAAACGTTTTTCTCAAATAGACGGATAAAGCGCCGGTAGTTACTACGGTAGAATCATCTCCGTCGCCGTTTCCTACACTGCATTTGCCGGAGCTCCATGAATTGTCATTGAAAAGCAGGCCTGTCCATCCGGATATATTTGCACCGGGTTCAATATACTTCCAGGGCGTTTCCGGAAAAACAGCCGTTTCGTAGTGGTCAATCAGGGTGTTCTTGTCTTTCCCTGACGCAAATACCATCACAAATGAATCGGGCAGAATCTGTACCGCCGGAAACTTCCATTTCAGGGTTTCTGTACTGTCATCGGAAAGCCCGTATCCGGAAAGATTTACCGGTGCACTTCCTGCATTGTAAATTTCTATCCAGTCTTTAAACTGATTGTCCTCATCTGCAATCTGAGTTACGTTTGCATTTGACGCTTCGTTTACATAAAGTTGAGAAAAAGAGTTTATTGTAAATGATAAACCTGCCAGAATTAACAGTAATTGCTTCGTCATAATTTATTGGGATACTTAAATTTTAGCAAAAATAAGTTATTTTTTAATTATAAAAACTTATTGAATGGAAAATACTTCTAAAATGCCCTCTTTTTTCTTAATTTTGTCCCATCAAAATGCTTTCATATATGCAGCTAATAGACGGAAAAAAAACGGCGAAGATTATTCAGGATGAAATCAGGACAGAAGTGGCCGGGTTTATAAACAAAGGCTTAAGACCACCGCATCTTGTGGCTATACTCGTTGGCAACGACGGAGCCTCTCAAACTTATGTCAGTCATAAAATGACGGCCTGTAAATATGTGGGATTTCTATCTACAAATCTGGTTTTTCCGGATGATATTTCTGAAGAAGCTTTGCTCGCCGAGGTAGAAAAATGCAATCAAAATCCGGAAATAGACGGATTGATTGTACAACTGCCTTTGCCCGCTCATATTGACTATATGAAAATTATTCTTGCGATACGTCCTGAAAAAGACGTAGATGGTTTTCATCCGGCTAATGTAGGCAAAATGGTGATGGGACTGCCCACTTTATTGCCGGCTACTCCCTATGGAGTAATGGAGTTGCTTAAAAGATACAAAGTGGAAACGAAAGGAAAAAACTGTGTAGTAATCGGAAGAAGTCTGATTGTGGGTACACCGATGAGTATTTTAATGGGACGGGTGGGAATTGATGGTACACCGGTGATGTGTCACAGGCATACGCCTGAGTCCGAAAGAAAAATCTTTACCCGAAATGCGGATATCCTGATTGTAGCAGTAGGGATTCCCGGATTTATCAAAGAGGATGATGTAAAAGAAGGCGTAGTGATAATAGATGTAGGTACAACAAGAGTAGAAGATACAACGACTAAAGCCGGATACAGGTTACGGGGAGATGTAGATTTTGAAAGTGTATCCCCTAAATGCGCAATGATAACCCCTGTTCCGGGAGGAGTTGGCCCTATGACTGTAACTATGTTGATACAAAATACGTTTAATACATACAAGGCACGATACACTTCCTCCAGTTAAAAATGGTTGTTGAGTGAATGTGTTTGGGTTTTGTTTTTTTTTAATATTAAATCATTAATTTTTTAGTCAATGAAATCATTAATTTCTTTTTTGTTTTTTATCGTATTTGCGGTAACCGTTACATTTGCTCAGTCAGAAGCTACTGCTGTTAAGGGTTCTACTGGCTGCTCCAAAGGCTCTGAAGCAAAAGCTTGCTGCGCTAAAGGAAATGCTACAGCAACTGCTGCTACAGAAACCAAGGCCTGCTGTGCTAAAGGAGGTGCTGCCGCTACTTCTGCTACTGAAGGCAAAGCTTGTTGTGCCAAAGGAAAAGGCGCTGCTTCTTCCTGCAAAGGAGACAAAGCATCTGCTGACGTTTCGGGTTCTGCCGGAGAAGTGGTTGAAGAGCAGACAGCTCCTGTAAAAGTGGTAAGAAGAGTAACTCAGAAAGGAGTTCAGCCTAAGAGCGCACAGGATTAATTCTGTTTTTTCATTACAGGCAAAAGGCAATATGTTTTCCGCATATTGCCTTTTTTTCTGTTTGTATTTAATAACTTGTCTAAATCCTGTCCAGCAACCGCTCCAGAGCCATTCCTCTTGAGCCTTTAATTAATACAATTTCGGCACCGGTATCCCTGAGGAGAGAGTGTATATCCTGCGGTAAATCTTCATAGCCGTTAAAATGTATTTCTCCGGAAAAATCCTTATTGTATGCATAAATCAACTCTTTTCCTACCCACAAAGTAATTACTGGCGAATATGTTCTGACAAACCGCCCTAAATCAGTGTGTTCTTTTTCGCTTTCTTCTCCCATCTCAAACATATCACCGAGAATCAGCGCAATTTTTTTCCCCGAATTGGTTTCAAAAATATTGCGGATTGCGGCTTTCATGGACGAAGGATTCGCATTATAGGCGTCCATCCATATCGTAAAGTCCGGTTTTTCTATGATTTGACTCCTGTGATTCACCGGGATATAGTCATAAATCCCCTTTTTTAAGTTCTCCGGAGAAATTCCGAAGTAATGTCCAATGGCAATTGCCGCTACAATATTGTGGGCATTGTAATCTCCCGTAATTCTGGCTTCAAATGACTCTTCCTTTTCCCAAAATATGGACTTGACTGTAACTGTCATTTCATATAAAGACTGCCTTTCTATCCAGTAGGTAAAATCTGCATTTTCTGTTCCGAAAGTAATTGTATGATTGATTCCTTTCGCTACATCCACAACATTCGCATCACTGTTATTGACAAAAACAACCCCGTCATGGTTCCGGATAAAGTCAAATAATTGTCCTTTTACTTTCTTCACTCCCTCAATTCCTTTGAGTCTTTCGAGGTGTGCCTTCCCGATATTGGTAATAATTCCGTGAGTAGGCTCAGCAATCTCAGCGAGTTCCCTGATATCATCAGGCTGATTTGCTCCCATCTCAACGATTGCGATTTCAGTACCCTCAGGAATGGAAAGCAAAGTAAGCGGAACCCCAATATGATTATTAAGATTTCCTTTGGTTGCGCTCACTTTTTTCTCGGTTTTCAGCACCGAGGCGATTATTTCCTTGGTGGTCGTTTTTCCATTGGAGCCGGTTATCCCTAAAACCGGAATTGAAAGGGTGCGCCTGTACTCTCTTCCCAAAGACTGAAGTGCACGAAGGCTGTCAGCCACAAGAATATATCGTTTATCATCCGGGAGGAAATACGCTGGATTATCAATTATGGCAAAAGCGGCTCCTTTGTCAAGTGCTTGCGCAGCGTATTGATTTCCGTCAAATTTTTCCCCCTTTAACGCAAAAAAAAGAGTACCTGCCGGCAGATTCCGGGTGTCTGTACTTACTGATTTGTTTACTAAAAATAAAGATAGTAAATCCTTTTCCATTGATTCTCCTTTTACTCCGGAACTGTCCGGAAGATTAATATTACAAAAAAGAGCAGAATCAGTTTTTCTGTTTCTACTCTTTTAATATTGTTTACAAAGGTTACCGAAAAACCATAAATTCCCTGTCGGAAAAATTATGAATTAATCAGCACCCCACTTCTTTTTATTTTTTTCTCGAATTCGTCACGGAAGCGGATAACGGTATTTCTTACAGGCCATGCAGCAGCATCAGCGAGTGCACACACCGTTCTTCCTTCCATAGTATCACATAATTCCAGCAATAAATCCAGGTCTTTCATTTCTCCCATTCCGGCGTCGATTCTTTTCAGAATTTTCACAAACCATCCGGTTCCTTCCCGGCAGGGGGTACACTGACCGCAGGATTCATGGTCATAGAATTTGGAAACCCGGATGAGGAATTTCACAATATCCGTATCTTCATCGAGGATACACATTCCCGCAGTTCCCACGAAAGTACCTACTGTACGCAATGAGTCGGCGTCCATCGTAATCCCTTCCAGCTGATCTGCTCTGAGGATAGGAACGGATGAACCTCCCGGTACCACCGCTTTCAGTTTTTTTCCGTTTCTGATGCCTCCGGCTACATTATAGATTAAGTCGGTGAGCAGCATTCCGCTCGGGTATTCATATACGCCGGGGCGGTTTACGTGTCCGGAAATCCCGTAAAGGAAAGGTCCTGGATGCGTTGGCGCACCAATAGAACTCCACCATTTTGCACCGTTTTTGATTACAAGCGGTACATGCGCCAGCGTTTCGATATTATTGATTGTAGTAGGCTTGCCCCATAATCCGTACTGAGCAGGGAAAGGGGGCTTGGAGCGGGGATAAGGGCGCTTTCCTTCAAGAGACTCCATCAGGGAAGTTTCCTCTCCGCAGATATAGGCTCCTGCGCCTTTGTGTACATACATATGAATTGTTCTGCCTGAGCCAAGAATATTTTCGCCGATAAATCCTCTTTGATAGGCCTGATCAACGGCGGCCTGCATCATGTCAATCCAGTCGGCGTATTCTCCTCTGATATAAACATAAGCCGCATCCATTTCCATTGCATAGCAGGCAATAATCGCTCCTTCAATGAAAAGGTGAGGGTTATATTCAAAAATACGGCGGTCTTTACAGGTTCCGGGCTCGGATTCGTCACCATTACAGGCAAGATAACGGGGTAATCCATCTTTTTTGGGAGGCATAAAAGACCATTTGAGACCAGCGTTAAAGCCTGCTCCTCCACGGCCCCTGATATTGGCTGCCTTTACCTCGTCAATTACTTTTTTGGAATCCCATTTACCTGAAGTAAATACATCCCGAAGCGCTTCGTAGCCTCCGTTTCTTTCGTAAACATCGATGTTGTGCAGACCGGGAATATCCGGCAATAGCACTTTCTTATAGTCTCTCCAATTTTCCATATTATCGAAAATAGTATTTTGGTCGCCGCAAAGATAATACTTTTTCAAATATTTAAACGACGTTTATAAATTTTTTGATTTTTTTATCGTTTTATGTAAAAAATACCGGGTGCTTTTTACTAAAAAAGGTCATTTGATTTTTTTTTATTCAGAAAAAAGTACTTACTGGCAGAATCTGTCTAAAAACCAATCTTTGGTAATTTATGTTTTGATTCCTTGCTTAAAAAGGATAACCAATCCCAATATTGGTATTCAGTGTGTCCAGATAATTCTCGTCAATTACATTCCAGAAGAAGGTTTTATACTGAGGAATATACATTTGCTGTGCAAAATCCAGTCTTAAAATCAGGAAAGAAAAATCCAGGCGAAGCCCTGTACCCACATCCCATCCGGGAAGAAGATTCTCTTTTCTTAGCGTTGCTTCTCCTCCGTATTCATCTATCACGTACTGATTATTCGGGAGCCAGACGTTTCCGACATCCGTAAAAAAGGCGAGATTAATATAAGACCAAACTTTAAAACGAAATTCTGCGTTGGCTTCCAGCATAAAATCTCCTCCGGGAGGCAGAGTGTAGGGATTATAGGCCGCTTCTGAAGTGCCCGGCCCCAGCAAATTCGAACGCCATCCTCTCATTCCGTTGGTACTTCCGGCATAAAAACGGTTTTGAATGGGCAGAACGGGCGTATTTTTCATACGGATAGACCAACCGGCAAAACCTCTCAGTACCATCTGGCCTGTACTCCATAGGGGGATGAATAGTTTGCCCTCCACCGTAGATTTGACAAACCGGCCGTAATCAATGGGGGTTGTCTGACTAAATAATGTATGGTCTTTATACGAAGTATCCAATTGCGGGCTTTGTGTTATTCTGTCAATAAGGTAGGGCAAAGTTCCTCCTTCTTCCAGCGTAACCCGGAAAAAATGCGTAGGCTTGTGCGGGCTTCCCATATAGTCGGTATGGGTGTATGTATAAACGATACGGGAACTAAACCGGGGGAGAAAATCTCTTTTGAGCAGGGGCAGAGAATCTATCTGCTGGCGGAAGTCATCGCTCATCAATGCCTGAGGCACGCTGATAATATCCAGCGCAACCGGAGAGAATGTACTTGCCTCCAGTGTGCTGTACGGGATATGATTCCATTTATAGGTGTAATTGGAGCTCAGGGTAATCCGCTGATATTCCCTTCTGCTCTCAAACCTGAAAGAACCGGCAACCGAGGTTTTGGGGTTAAGCATAGAGTAATCTCTGCGGTTGAATTTCGGGAGAGGGGTGATAAAACGGGGGAAGTCGATACTTGCCTTGCTTCTGACCTCATACAAAAAACGAAGCCTTGCGCTGTCGGTGCCGGCATTGGTCTGGTATAAACCCACAAGAAAAGCACCGGACAACTCCGATTGTTCTGAGTGAGTGAAGGTGTTTCTGTCCCTGAGAGAGCCGTTTATACCCATACTGATATTGAAAGCCGAGTTGATTGTACTATTGTCATTCACGACATTGGTAAAAGATTCGGCTCCCGCCTTTAGCTGAAAGCGCGGTGCGAGTTTCCCCGTAATTTTTACATCCAGTTTCTGAAGGGAGTCGTTGGGGGTATAGGTAATCGTTACGTACTGAAACATGGTGAGCGCCTGCATCCCTCTTTGTGTTCTCACCGCTTTGTCCCGGGAATATAAATCTCCTTCAGTAAGTTTTACCTTTCTTCCGAGAAAGTCAAAATTCAATTCTTTGAGAAGGCTTCGGGAAACACTGTACCGGATATGCAAAGTGGTATCCTGCAAATGTGCAGGCGGGATTTCGAGGTGTCCGAGCAATTGAGGGGTAATTTTATCTGTCCGGAAATTGGCAAACAAATCTTCCTGAGTATTATAGGCTGAAATAATCGAGTCCTTGATTTCCCCGATTCTGTACTGAATCAGCGTATCTTTTATGATTGTATTTACTTTCAGATACCTGTCCCAGTATTCCAAATTGGTTTTTTCGTTTTTGAAAGGAGGGGCAGTTCTTTTGGTACTTGTATCCACCTGAAAAGTAATCATTGATGGCGAAAAATTAAAGTATCCTTCATTCCGCATAATCGCTGCGATTCGTTCCCTTTCTTTTCCCATTTTATCGTGGTTGTAATTTTCACCTTTGTTGAGAAAAGACCCGGATAAATGCCTTAAATAGATATCTTCTACTTGTTTATCATTAATAATAAAACTCAGGGAATCAATAATACTGGCAGGCCCTTCGGTAATTTCAAAAGTAACCTTTGCTTTAGGATAGTAAAAAGGATTGGATTTATAGGCTGTGTCTTTAACGACAATCTTTATTTCGGGTCTGAAAAAACCATTTGCAAAATACAGGTTCCGTAAATTGATACTATCCTGCTGTAATGAAGGATAGTTATATAAAACAGGGGGTTCTCCTATATCTCTTGTCAAAACCTTCAGTATTAGCGGGTAATAGTAACTGCTGACACTTTCGCGGGAAAGCAGTATTTTTTTCACCAAAGAGCTGTCTGTTTCAAGCGCTTTTCCTAAATTATAAATGTATAAAAAAGTTTTGGGGCCCATCAGCATCCGCCGGTTGGCCTTGGTCCGGATAGCATAATAAGTATCCACAGATTTAGCTCCCTTTACGGAAGGGTCCTTTTTTAGCAGAAATTTATCCTCCGGAACAAACCTCATGGAACTACACCCGGAAATCAGCAGCCCCATACTAAGCATAAGACACATCAGAACGGATACATTTCTCTGACAACCTTTTACTAAATAATCACACCGTTTCAATAGAGTATTTTTTTTTTGGGAATTCGCACAAATATAGTGAAAATATTTTCATTCCGCAGATAACCCAAAAGTATATCAATAAGATTATTACTTTATTAACATTTTTGCAAAAACAGCGTAAATTTTTTAATTTTACCGCATCAAAATATAATTCAACCCGGATGAAGCGTTTTTTAATATTTGTATTAGCTATAGTGATTCTTTCAGGATGTCTCAAAAGTCCGAAAAGGAAAGGAGAAGTCTATCATTTTCCTGAGAAAACCATCATCTCTGAAGTGGAAGACAAGTGCTTTGAGGACGAAAGCGGGAAATGGCTCAAGAAAGGAAACAAAGCGGAAGAAGCCATTATGAATGTGTTAACAGATGACGTTACTGTTGAACAACAAAAAGAGGCCGGAAAAGAAATTTTTGAAGAATTAAAGTCAGAATATTCCTTTCTGGAAGGAGAAGACCTGAAAAAGCTCAGAAAAATCCTCGGAAAGATGAGGCAATATATTTCCAGAAAAGAACTCACTTATCAGGTTTTTCTTATTGAGGACAAGGAGAACGTAAATGCTTTCACTGTCCCTGGCGGAAATATTTATGTAACAGATGCTCTGATGCGTTTTGTAGAATCCGATGATGAACTTGCTGTAATTCTCGGGCATGAAATCGGGCATAATGAGAACCAGCATACCAACCGGTTTCTGAGAAAACAAAATGCTGCCGCCAAAATCGTTGGGAAAGAAGCCGGCACAATTGTAGCGGGAATAACCTCTATGCTTACGATGGCATTCGGGCAACCGCAGGAACTGGAAGCGGACCGTTGCGGGCTTTATCTGGCTTACAGTGCCGGTTACAATCCCATGAAAGGGATTGATTTTTTTAAAAGACTGGGTAAAAACAGTGAAAGCACCCAAACTATCCGTTTTATCTCTACTCACCCTTTTCCTTCGGAGCGGGCAGGCTGTATGGAGAGCTACCTCAGTCAGGCAAAAAACAATCAATAGTCGTTTTTTTATTCTGTAAATATTGACCCGTGTCAAAAAATGTCAATAGTGTGTCATTTTTTCAGTCAAAACAGGTGTTTCCTAAACAACATTTGGTAGTTTTGCAGCGTATAAAGTGTACATTTAAAAATTAACTAAATAAAATATCATGAAACAGTTCGCTACAACCGTATTTTTTCTTTTCTGTCTGCTTTCTTTTGGGTTTGCACAATCGGATTCCGGGATTCCTGACGTAGAAATCAGAACCTTGGACGAAGATGTATTCAGTACATCTTCTATTGACAATGACGGCAAACCAATTATCATCAGTTTCTGGGCTACGTGGTGTAAACCCTGTATCAAAGAACTGAAAACGATACAGAAAGTATATGATACCTGGCAGGCAGAAACCGGAGTGAAGTTAATAGCAATCGCCATAGATGATGAAAGAACAAAATCTGCCGTTCAGCCTTTTGTTGCTACAACCGGATGGACATGGGACGTTTATACAGACGCCAACTCCGATTTTAAAAGAGCGATGAACGTGGTAAATGTGCCTCATACTTTTCTTCTGGACGGAAATAAAAAAATTGTTTCTCAGCATACTTCTTTTGCTCCCGGAGATGAACTCCACTTATATGAGCAAATCAAGGCACTAACAGAAAAAAAATAACCCAATTTTGCAGTTCAATGCATAATTTCAGGGCAGATAAGGACAATATCTTTATCTGTCCTGATTTTTTTTGAATTTTTTCCTTAGATTTGCAGCCTAATTTTTTATAATTAAAGTATGATTAAACAAATTTTTACTGCTTTACTGTTGATGCTGGGGCTTCAGACTTTTGCTCAGTGTCCCTGTGATTGTCCCTATCCTGTACTTTTTATCCATGGCTGGACAGGCAGTTATGAAAGTTGGGACGGAGTTACCGGTAATCCTGATTTTGCTTCGGTATGGGGTGGAAGAGTGGATATTTTTCATGCGGCCCCCAATGCCACCACAAGTTCCAATATTGCAGGAAGTGACGGGTTAATGGGAACCGCCGATGATGATATTCAATGGGTATTTACAAATGAGAACAATGTACTCAATGCCGGCTGTATTTATGCCATGAATTTTGATGTAAGTGTCGGTAGTAACGGCAGTCTGGGTATTTTACCCCTTGCGGGTGGTGCTCCCGGATTGACTCATTCCGATAATAATGAATCCGCAATCACCAAACAGGGCGCACTGGTCGGAAAAGCGATTAATGCGATACTTGCTGCAAATCCGGCCAAGAAAAAAGTGATTCTTGTGGGTCACTCCATGGGTGGGCTGGCGAGCAGAGAATACCTGCAACGCAGAGCCGGAAATACCGCCACAGGCACTCCCAGATGGTGGGTACAGCCTGCTGCCGCTGATGGTCATAAAGTGGCCAAACTCCTTACTGTAGGAACTCCTCACAGAGGCTCCAATACACTGGGGAATTTATCTAATATTAAATCCGCAGACCCTAACGGAAACCCGGGAGACAGCCTGGTAAACGGGGTCCCTTCTTCTGCAAAAGTCGAAAATATCCTTCCGGATTTATCCAGCGAGTCGGTAAGGGATTTGAGATACAGTTATGATAATATCAATCTTTTTCAGCAAGACTATCCGGGAGTATATCTCTTCGGCGGAAAAGAAACAGATATTCCTACTTTTCCTTACTCCTACTGGAATAATGATGTCAACTGTGACGGTGCTACCACTTCTGCTGTTCAGGTTGGAGTCAATCAAAATGGTAAAACTGCCGGATTCGCCTATGAGTGGGATGGAACAAGAGATAACCCTAATATGCCTCTCCCTACCAATGTACGTTATACCTATTATGTATCCAACACCCTTAGCGGGGGATCTCTTAGCGGGGGGGACTTAGTCGTGGACGATCAGAGACAATGGCTTTTTACTGGTGGTACAGGAACAGGAAGCGGTGCAAGCGCAGGCACTCCTGCTCCTTCTGATGGTACGCCCAACCGTCTTTCAGACAGAATATACTTATCCGGAGGCCCTGACCACTTATCAGAAACCTCTGACGTGGCAAATGTAGTAAGGGGATTAGATGAAGGGGATTATCCTGTTTTTGCACATGACATCAACAAAAATGTAACGTATGCCGGAATGGCACAAATCCGTGCCAGTATTGTTCCGGAAGGCCCCAATACTACTGACGCAGACTGGTTTAAGTTTACCATTACAGCGGCATCTCCGGTTTCTATTACTATTAATTCTACCCCGGGACTTGCAGGAAGACTGGACTTTTATGGTACTACTCCGGCAAGTTACGCAGCACTTACAGTAAACGGAAGTCAGAATAAAACTTTTACAGCCGGCAGTACTTCTCAAACGAAAACCATTTCCTTGTCAAATCTTAACCCCGGAACGTATTACGTAAGAGTAAGACATAATGCAGTAACAGCCAATAACTGGAAAAACCCGTACCGCCTCACCGTTACGGCCAACTCCAATGCCAAAACCGGCACAATTGGTCAGGATAATCCGATTACTTTCCTTTCCTCTGCTCCCAATCCGGTACAGGGAGAAGGGAAAATTCAGGTTGCGGTTGCAAGAGAAGCTCAATTTACTGTAGTGATGAGAGATATCGCAGGAGCTCAGGTGGGCGCACCTTTATTTGAAGGAGAATACAGAGATACCGAGAATATTCTGAATATTCCTTTCAATGTAAGTGATGTTCCTGCGGGGGTTTACTTTATTCAGGTAAACGGAGACGGATTTACACAGACTATGCGCATGATGGTAGTAAAATAAAAGAATACTCCAAAAGTAAAAATAAACAAAAAAGGAGGCTGTCTAAAAAAGGCAGTCTCTTTATTTTTTCCCACTTCTGAGCCGAAACAGGTTTCTGAAAAAATCAGCAATCCGGTCTTTCCACATATCTCTCACGCTTTCATCAAAGACAGACGCGTCGGTTGTGGCCTGATATAAAGCGATGATAGCAGCAGGAGAGAGAATAATAAGAGAAAGCATTGCACCAACCATAGGGCTGATGACACCGTCTTTTGACAGCTTCCGCCCCTGCATAATGAGTACGTAGAACAACACAAAGAAAGCAATGGAAATCAGAGAGGGAAGCCCAAGCCCACCCTTGCGGATAATCGCCCCGAAAGAAATACCAATAAGCATAAACAAAAGACAATTGAAGGGAAGGGCATACATTGAATATAATTCATACTGATATCCATTGAGTTGCTTACGGTCTTCTTCTATCTCGGATAGCCTGAAATTGATATTATTCCTGAGAGAACGGATATTTCCGATAGCCCTGTTGATGACATCTACCGTATTCACTCCTTTCAGGCTGTCCAGCAGATTGCTTCCGGAGGGAAGGGTAACCGGATAGATGAGCGTATCGGTAACGGTTAGCTCAGGTTTTTTGAAAAGGGTTGCAGTATCAAGGCCATTATAAGCCCTGAGGTTATTGGCAAAGCTGATTTCATCTTTATCTATATTCCTCATTACTTTTTCCTGAGCGGTAATCAGGCTATCCCGGATCATCGTTATCTGATGACGGGCAAAAAGTCCTTCATCCGTTCTTTCCAGCCCAAACCCGGAAAGCGTCATACGGTAATACAGAGAGTCAAAGTACGTTCTGCCAAATCCATAATTGTTTTTCCCGGCTTCGGGGCGGTAATCTTCATATCTTGAACCGTGATATAACGTAAGGCGAAGTTGCTGATATCCGGGCTCCATCATCATTTTGGCAGAATCCGCAGAGATTACATCCACATTCCCTCTGTTTTCAGAATGATTATACAATAAAAATCCATACATCATCCCGGTTTGTTTGTTTTTGTCTGCCACCCGGATTGTATAGCCGTCAATATCATAATAAAAATATCCGGGCTGAATCGCTACCTCGGCTTTTTTACGCTGTACGTCATACAAAAGGCTGAAAAACTTAAGGTTTGCGAGGGGAATCGTATAAAAACAAAAATACATACTTGCCGCAGTCAGCAGTAGCGAAAATATAATCAGAGGAGTAGATAAACGGAATAAATTGATTCCGCATGCCTTTATTGCTGCTAACTCATAGTGTTCTCCCATACTGCCAAACGTCATTAATCCGGCGGCAAGCAAAGAAACCGGCATTGCCATTACCAGAAGCCTTGCCCCTGCATAATAAAACAACCGGGCAAGAATATCAATGGTAAGACCTTTGCCTGCAATATCCGGCATATAAATCGCCATAAACTGCATCACGAGCAGAAACAGAATAATAGCAAAAGCCATGATAAAAGGGCCAAGATAAATTCTTAAGACCAGTAAATGCAGTTTCTTAAGCATAATATATTATAAATGAAAGCACAAAGATAGAACAGATTCAATTCTTTTCAAAGAAGATTGAGACAAAGCGCTTCGTTTTTATGAATATGTTGCATCCCTGACTACAAGCGTGTCGAAAGGAATAGCATTCCCGTTTTTCAGTACAGGAGCCTGATTCCTTTTCTATTATTATTGTCCGCAGATAAAAGTATTTGGAGAATTGAAGTCATAGTCCTACTTTTGATTTGCGAAAGCCAAATAATTCATTTTTATCTGATGTTTAACCTTACATTTAGTATTTTTTATCACATTATCTACCTGATAGCCTGCCTTCCCACCCGGGTTTGGTATTTTATCAGTGATTTTGTGTTTCTGATTTTGTTTTATGGGATAAAATACCGGAAAAAAGTAGCGTATGATAATCTGAAAAGATGTTTTCCGGAAAAAGAGGAAGCAGAACTGCAAAGAATCCTGAAAGCGACTTTCCGGCACCTGAGTGATGTGTTTGTGGAGTTTTTCAGAGAAATCGGAATTTCAGAAAAAGAACTGAAAGAAAGGATGACCGTAATGAATCCGGAGGTTTTCCGGCAGATTGAAGCAAAAGGAAAAGGCGTTTTGTTTCTGGCCAGCCACTACGGCAATTTTGAATGGATGACTACCCGTACCGTTACCGCAACCGATATGTTTTGCTATGGAATTTACGCTCCCCTTAAAAACCGCTATCTTGAAACGCTTGCCCTAAAAACACGAAAACGCTGGGGCGGAGATTTGCTCCCTGCAAGAAATGCCATTAAAAACTCGCTTGCAAAACTCGACGAACGTACAATTATCGGATTTGTCTGTGACCAGACACCTTCAAGACGGGAAGTGCTGTACTTTACGGATTTTATGGGTCAGGTAACCGCTGTGCATGACCGTTTTGCACACCTCGCGCTGATGAAAGGAGCAGATGTATATTTTGTAAAGGTCAATAAAATAAAAAGAGGATATTACACGATGGAACTGATTCCGCTGCCTGTCCGGGATTATCTGCCCTATTCGCCCGAAAGTGCCTGCCGGTTTACGGATTTGTACATTCGTTTACTGGAAGACAATATCCGGGAATGTCCGGAATACTGGCTTTGGACACACAGAAGGTGGAAACATAACCCTGAGGAGAAAGATATTCTGAGCGAAAGCCTGAGAAAAAAAGCAACCTGAATTTTTCATTAAACCCGTTTTAACTGTAAAAAATGGTATGACTACTGTTTTTGGGGAGTAAATTCCGGGTATAAAATATTTGTATTTTTCCCTGTTTTTTATTTTCTTTGTATGCAGTTCAACATTCCCAACCCGTGAGTATTATATGAATTTTTCCAAAATCTATACCCTGATACAAAAAGGCCAAATAGCAAAAACGCTGAATGCCCTTGAACAAATAGTTGGCGGTAAGAGCAATGAAGAAGTGCAGCAAATAAAGGCAGAATGGAAAAAAAATAAAACGGAAATCCTTTCAGACCCGCTAAAGAAAACCGCTTTTATTACGCATTTGCTTAGCCTGATAAAAAAGCTGGAGGAAAAATATCCGGAAGTGCCCAAAATGGAGGAGAATTCCTCTCTTCCGGTAAGTATTGAGAAACTGCTGGAAGGTCTGAATCCGGATGTGTTTGAAGGCCTCAATTTAAAGGAGCTCAATCTCAGTAATCTGGATTTGAGCCTGAATGAAAAGGAGTTGAACAGAAATCCCGGCAAAGAAATTTCATTGGGGAAAAACACGCTTTCGTGGATGAATACTTATGATATCCTCAAAGAAAGAGTGATTGCCCCGGCAGAAGGGCCGGCAACGGCCGGCGATGAGCCTCCCGAAGCAGAAGAGGAACTTCCGGTGGGGGTATTACTGCATTGTATTCCCCGGAAAATGCAGGTTGGAACGGCTCACCGGTGTATTATCCGGATTGCGCAGGATGAAAAAAAAGTGCGGATTGGTTTGCCGGATTATGCAGAAAACGAGGAACTAAGAGAAATAGAAATCAGTGAAGAAATGGAAGTAACCTTTATTCCTACTCATCATTTTGAGATTACTCCCATCAATTCCGCCAAGCAAAAAATCCTGAAAAAATATCATACGGAATGGAATTTTGATGTAACCCCGAAATCAACGGGAACCTTCCCCCTTAATTTTGTAGTGTCTGTCATTTACTATGAAGACGGAGAACAAATAAGAGAAGTAACGCTTACAGAAAGAGTGATGGTAAGTACTGAGCCGGTAGCCTCAACCCTTGAATATGTTCCTTCTTCTCCGAAACCGTATGAGCCTGAGGCAAAACCCTTTCCGGTATTAATGCTCACGGCAAACCCGGCAGGAACTACACAATTGAATCTCGACAAGGAACACAGCAGAATTGCGGAGAAATTGCAGAATCATCCTCTGTATTTTCCCCTGATTGTAAAACGGGCAGTAGATAAAGTAACTTTCAGGGAGGAAATCATTGAGGAAAAGCCGGGATTCCTTCATTTTTCGGGACACGGAACACTTCCCGAAAGCGAAACCGGCTCATCCGCCCATCAGGGAGGAATTGTGCTTCAGAATGAAGAACATAACGGATACGAACAGATTAGTGCTGAAGCACTGGGGATTCTTTTTGAATACTTTAAAGAGGAAGGGATTCCGCTTCAGGCAGTGATTCTGAATGCCTGTTTTTCGGAAGAGCAGGCTTGCGCAATCGCTGCTTATGTCCCCTACGTCATCGGTACAACCCAAAACATCAAAGACACACATGCAATTGCATTCAGTGTGGGGTTTTATTTCAGACTAATGGAGAATTATCCCGGGACAGATATAGAAATGGCTTTTAAGTCCGGCAGAACCTCCGCTGTACTGGAAGGAGCCCCCAAGCATTCTTTCGTTATCTATAAAGACGGTATGAAAGTATCCGGATAAAGTTTTTTTTACTTTACCACTTACATACTCAGGTATTTCAGGAACTCATTTCTGGTACTTTCTTCCCCGAATTTTCCGGAATATTCAGAAGTAATCGTTCTGCTGTTTACGTCCTGCACTCCTCTGGAAGATACACAAAGGTGCATTGCGTCAATCACAACGGCTACATCTTCCGTTTGCAATACTTCTTTCAGGTATGAGGCTATCTGAATTGTCAGACGCTCCTGAACCTGAGGGCGTTTGGCATAATACTGAACGATACGGTTGAGTTTAGAAAGGCCGATTACCTTGCCGTTGGAAATATAGGCAATATGCGCTTTCCCAATAATGGGCACAAAATGGTGCTCACAATTGGAGTAAAACGTAATTTCTTTTTCGACAAGCATCTGATTGTACTGATACTTATTATCAAAAAGCTTTACTTTCGGTTGATTCTCCGGATGTAAACCGCTAAAGATTTCATTAACGTACATTTTTGCGACCCTGTGAGGAGTGCCCTGAAGACTGTCATCGGTTAAGTCCAGTCCCAGAATGTGCATGATTTCGCGAAAATGTTTTTCTATTAATTTGATTTTCGTAGAATCATCTATATCAAAAGCATCCGGACGCAGCGGGGTATCATGAGAAGTGCCTACATGCTCATCTCCTATAGCGTCATGGTCGATGGTTTGATTAAGCGGGAAATTCGACGTAATTCCGTTCTGTTTCATATAAAATTATCGTTAATTCTAATGCAGCATTAATTTTACTGCGTAATATATTCCAGATTACAAAAGCGATATTTTCAGCCGTTGGATTCAGGTTTGCAAACTCAGGAACTTCCAGATTCAGGTTTTTGTGGTCAAAACGTTCTATAACGTACTCATCCACAATGTCCTTCAGTACTTTCATGTCCATTACATACCCTGTTTCCGGGTCAATCTCTCCTATTACTTTCACAATCAAATCATAATTATGACCATGAAAATTAGGATTGTTACATTTTCCAAAAATTTTTTGATTTTTCTCTGAGTCCCAGGCCGGATTATGAAGCCGGTGGGCAGCGTTAAAATGCGATTTCCTGTATACGGCTGTTTTCATCATGTAACTTTAACGTAGAAAAAATGATTTTGTTTAGTTTTTGATGTAAATAAGTTGTACATAAAAACAACCTCATGCGAACAAAGCAAACTATTACCCGGTACATTTGTTTTAGGATTGCTATAAAAACGTTGGATTTAAACTTTTAATCCCGTATTTTTGTATTCTTATTATATCAGAAAATATTTATGCAAACTATATTGACAGAAAAGGTGAATGTCGCACTGGACAGTATCAGAGATTACCTTAAATCCGACGGGGGGGACGTACGCATTCATGCAATCCGGGAAGACATGGTGCTGGAACTGGAACTTCTGGGTAATTGTGAAAACTGCAGTATGAGCGGAATGACCCTTAAGGCAGGAATAGAAGAGGTAATCAAAAGGCATGTACCCGAAATTGTGCGGGTAGAGGCCGTTAAGAAAACAACTGTTTCCGAAGAGTAAGAGAACTGCTTCCTTCTTGTTTTTGTAAGGAAGAGTGCTTTTCTGCGTTTTACCCCAAAATGCAACTGATTAGTCTTTCCAGTCCGCAATAAAGATGTTGGTATCTCTCGTGCCGTGATTATTTCTGTTGGAAGACCAAACGAGTTTTTTACCGTCCGGAGAAAACATAGGAAATGCATTGAATTTACTTTCTTTAGTGATTGCTTCAAGTCCGGTACCATCCAGATTAACCATATATAACTGAAAATCATACCCTTTCTCGGAAGCGTGATTGGAAGAGAAGATGATTTTTTTCCCATCAGGAGTAAAGAACGGTGCCCAGTTGGCTTTTCCCAGGCGGGTGATTTGACGAAGGTCGCTTCCATCCGCATTACACACATAGATTTCCATATTGGTAGGGGCTACGAGTCCCTGCTGAAGCAGTTCTTTATATTCCTTTACTTCTTCCGGAGTTGTAGGCCGGGAAGCGCGAAATACTAATTTTGACCCGTTGGGAGAGAAAAATGCTCCTCCGTCATAACCCAGGTCGCTTGTGATTTGCTTTACATCGGTTCCGTCCATCTTCATGGTATAAAGTTCGAGGTCTCCGGAGCGGGTGGAAGTAAATACAATCCGGTCTCCTTTGGGGGAAACGGTGCCTTCTGCGTCATAGCCCGGAAGGTCTGTCAGCTGCTTTGTAATATTTCCCTTGAGGTCAGCTACAAAAATATCAAACTCCGGATAAATTGCCCACAAATACTTGCGGTCTGCTCTGGGTGCAGGCGGTGGAGGGCAGGCCTTTCCGGCTTTGTGCGTAGAAGCATAGAGTACAGACTTCCCGTCAGGCATATAGTAGGAGCAGGTAGTCCGGCCGTCTCCCGTACTGATAAGACGGGGAACATAAGTCGTGTCCTTTGACGCTTTTTTGATGTCTATGGTATAAATCTGGTCACAGGGGATATTTCTTTTGGGATTCGTAATCTGACAGGTGAGCGATTTCCCGTTCGGACTGAAATAAGCCTCGGCATTGTCTCCTCCGAATGTAAGCTGCCGGATATTGGTCAGATGTTTTTCAGAAGATTGTGCATTCAGACTAAAGCCATAAATCAAAAACAGAGAGAGGCAGATAAATTTGTTCATTGAAAAGATTGTTTTATTTTTGGAGTAAAAACTAAAACCATTCAAAATTTGTTAAGCGTAAGATTTTAATTAAATAAATTCATTGCAATGGATTCACTTACGCAGATAGTTTTAGGAGCAGCAGTAGGAGAAGCTGTTTTAGGTAAAAAAGTGGGGAACAAAGCCGCTTTATGGGGAGGAATCCTGGGTACAATTCCGGATTTGGATGTTCTGGCCAATCCTTTTCTGTCTGAACTGGGAGGGTTGATTTTTCATAGAAGTTTTACGCATTCCATTTCGTTTTCTGTGTTGTTTGCTCCTGTTTTTGCCTGGCTGATTTATAAGATTATTTACAAAGAAAAACAGGATACTTTCCGGGGATGGCTTTCTCTGTCATTCTGGGCACTTTTTACCCATCCTTTGCTGGATTGTTTTACAAATTATGGTACTCAGCTTTTTTATCCTTTTTCAAACTACCGGGTTGCGCTGAGCAGTATTTTCATTGTGGATATGGTTTATACGCTACCGTTTGCGGTTTGTCTGATTATTGCGTTGTTTCTGAAGAGAGAAAGCGTCTGGAGAAAAAGATGGAATACTATCGGTTTGACTTACAGTACTTTACTTTTGGCCTTGACACTTGTAAATCAGGCTTCGGCAAGAGCTGCCTTCAAAATTCAGTTACATGAGAGAGGGAGCAGCGTGGAAAGAATGACGATTCAGCCTTTTCCTTTTAATATGTTGTGGTATTGTGTGGCAGAAGAAACCTCCGGCTATCAGGTAGGGTTTCATTCGGTGCTGAGCGATATGTCAGACATTTCGTTCCGTTATATCCCCAAGAACGACACCCTCAGGGAAAAATACGTAAACCCCGAAACGATGGAGAAACTCTCATGGTTTTCCAACGGATATTATATTCTGGAAGAGAAAAACAAAGATACGATACTGTTTTATGATTTACGGTTCGGGTTTCTGAATATGGAAACGGATACAAGCAGTAAACCCGCCTATTTTTTTACCGTAGAGTTACCCAATCAAAAAGGAGCCGATATCCACCAAAGGCCGCCGTCCGGTGAAGATTTTAAAGGGGAAGCATTCAGTTCCTATTTACGTGACTTCTGGAAACGGAGCTGGGCAATTAAAGACCGGTAAGGTCTTTGATACCTAAACCTATAAGGTCTCAAAGACCTTATAGGTTTTTGCTTATAATAGTCTTTTATTCCTCTATTGATACCAAAGCCTATAAGGTCTTGAAGAATACAACCTTTGATACCAAAACCTATTAAACCTATAAGGTCTCAAAGACCTTATAGGTTTTTGCTTATAATAGTCTTTTATTCCTCTATCAAAATATAGGGAATCTCCGCCTGATTAAACCTCGTCATTTGCTCATAGACAAGATTGATAAAGCTGGGCCACTGTGGGTAATAGATAGTCTGACAGCCTTCTGAAGTGGTGGTTTTCAGTCCGCCTTTATGGATATTGATACCAAAGAAACCGGTGTCCTCCCCTTTTTTCTCCCGCTTAACGGTCACTTCCTTCGCCTGAACGAGTGCGCTGTACGGACGTTTTTTGCTAATTCCGTGTTTTCCTTTTTTATACATCCAAACTCCCGTTTTAAGGGTGGCTCTTCCTATTTTGTCATTATTGCTCGGGTCGGTATTGGCATTATAGGATGCAAAAGCTTCTGTACTCAATACAAAAATAGCGTCATCATACAGTCCGATGTCATTTTTATCAGGATTTCCCATTGTTCTTTTGTAATATCCTCTCATGCCCAGCAATACTACTTTATACTGAGAGAGGATTTCAGGGTATTTTTCATTAATAATTGCTCTGACCTCGTCATGCGTTTTCTTTGGGGTGGACGCAGGTACCATTTTCTTTGTCATAATTTAAGGATATTAAATGTGTTAGTGTAAAAACATACGCAATATAAAAATATTTGTTTATACAAAAATAATTTTCTGACTGATTTTTTCAGAAAGTATCCGTAAACACTCTGTTTTTAGGCCTGCCAATGATTGCTGGCCAGAGGATTCGCTCTTTTTTACTCTGTAAATTCGAAACAAACGTATTTCGTAGCGATTCCTTCGCTGAGAAAGCGTTCTTCATAAGCCGTTTTAATTCTGTTTTCTTCGTTCAGCACCGGACTGTGATGTAAGTCAAACGTAAGGGCATGAAAACGGATATTTTTTTCGCTCACAAATACCTCAAGTGCATACTGAAATAAATCCGGATTGTCGGTTTTAAAATGGACTTTCCCTCCTTTTTTGAGGATTTTACGGTATAGTTTCAAAAAAGGCGGGTTAATCATTCTGTGTTTGGCCTGCTTATTTTTGGGAAAAGGATCAGGAAAAGTAATCCATAACTCATCGGCTTCCCCTTCCGCAAAATATTCATCTATCTTCAGAAGGTGAATCCCAAGGAAAGCGATGTTTTTTTGTCCGTCTTCGAGGGCTTTCCCTGCGGGTTTCCATAATCTTGCCGGCTTCAGGTCAATTCCTATGTAATTTTTATCCGGAAAAAGGGTAGCAAGACCAAAACTCAGGGCGGCTGTACCACACCCCAATTCGAGAATCAGGGGATTCTGGTTTTGAAAATGTTTTTCTCTCCAGATACCTTTCAGGTTTTGGGATTCTGCACCAAAGCAATTGTCAAAGATTAAAAACTCCGCTTTTTTAAGTTGTTTTCTGCGCGCCAATGTATGATAGATTTAGAAGTTCGGAGGCAAAAATAAGGAATAAAAAAAAAGAAATGGCATTTTTCGTAAAAAATACCATTTCCTGAGCGTTTATATAAAAAAACGGGTTCCCATTTCCTGAGAAAATGTTCCCCCAGAGAAAAAAAAATTATTTCTTTTTGGCCATTTCTACAGCTTTTGCAGCGTTTACAATCCCGCCCGAAACACAAAGTTCTGAAAACTTCGTTTTCTTTTTACTTCCGGGGATTTTTACTTTTTCTGTAACCGGAACAGCAGATTTGATAATGATTTCTTTTACTTCCGAAGCAGAAAGAGCAGGGAAATAACTGCGGATAAGCGCTGCGGTTCCTGCTACTATCGGAGAAGCCATACTTGTACCCGGATAAGAATCGTATTTATCGCCTTTGGTGCTGGAGAAAATATCTACTCCCGGAGAAAACACATCTACTCCTGTTTTGCCATAGTTGGAGAAATTCGCTGTTCTGTCTGCGCCGGGTTTCCAGTTGGAGGCTCCTACTTCAATCCAGTTGGTCGCTTCGCCTCCTCCTTCAAATTTATCATTGGGAAAATTGTTGCTTTTATCGTTGTTTTTTCCGTCGTTTCCGGCAGCGTGTACAAGCAATACGTCTTTTGAAGCTGCGTATTTTACTGCGTCATCCACTACTTTTTTATTCAGCGCATAGGATTTTCCAAAGCTCATATTGACCACTTTGGCGCCGTTATCTGCTGCATAACGAATGGCATTGGCCACATCTTTGTCTCTTTCGTCTCCGTCGGGAACCACACGGATTGCCATGATTGCTACATTATCGGCTACTCCTTTTCCGCCGATATCATTTTTTCTGTCGGCACCGATAAGCCCGGCTACGTGGGTTCCGTGGTCACCGTTGTGGCTGATTACCCGGTTATTTCCGTAAATACGCTCATTTACATTCACATAGTCATCGCCTACAATTGCTCTGGGGTCGTAGTTGACGTTGAGGTGATAATCCGTAAAGGAAGCCATCTGCTCTTTTGCTTCTGCAAATATCTGATCTACCGGCAGAACGTTATCGCCTTTAGCGGCCATCAGTTGCAGTTTCAGGATGGTTTTGGCTTTTTTCTCAGCCGGAGTAGCGGGCTTGAAGGTTTTGAGGTAAGTTTTTACCTGAGAAAGGGCAACCATTGGATTGCCTTTTGCTGCTCCTTTGAAAATGCCTTCCATTGCATTGACCATGTCTAACTGAGACTGAGCGTCTTTCAGTTCTTTTTCAAAGTCTTTTTTGATAGACAGATAACGGTCGTATTCTGCCTTATCGGTTACTTTTGCCGGGTCTGCATTTTCGTATTTCGTTTTCAGGGAACGATACAGCCGGGTGATTTCCTTGCTGTCGTGATCAATGTCTTCTGCTTTTCCGCCGATGAAGTTCCATCCGTGAATATCATCCACATATCCGTTTTTATCATCGTCTATTCCATTGTCTGCGATTTCTTTCGGATTGGTCCAGATAACCGATTTTAAATCTTCATGGTTGATATCCACCCCGTCGTCAATTACCGCAACCACTACTTTCTGAGATTTCATCCCTTTGAGTTGCTCGTAAGCCTGCTCAGTACTGATACCGAATTGCCCGTCTTTTTTCATATCAAGGTGATGCCACCCAACCGGTGCTTTCGCGGGAGCTTCTTTTTGTGCCTGAGCTACCCCAAAGCTACCCAACATAAGTGCGAATGATAATAATTTAACCTGTAATTTGAACATAATGATTATTAGTAAATTTTAATAATAAGTCTTTAAAACTGAAAATCGGTTACAAAATTACAAAAAATCTCCTTGTTTATGCAGGGGTAATTTCTTTCTGTTGTTTTTGCCTGCCGGAAATGAAGGGTTTTCAAAAAAGAAAATACTGTTCCTCTTTTCAGGAAACCCCTCAGGATAAAGAATGAGGAATGAAAGCAGAAATTCTCATTTATTTTATGGGGAGTTTGAATGAAAAACCGTAATTTTGCGGTATGGATACATCATTGAAATTTTTAGATGGCTTAAATTCTGCACAACGGGTTGCTGTGGAAGATGTGGAAGGGCCACAGTTGATTGTGGCGGGTGCAGGCTCCGGAAAAACGAGGGTGCTTACCTTTCGTCTGGCTTTTATCCTTACTCAGGGGCTTGCAGAGCCTCATGAGTTGCTTGCGCTTACGTTTACCAATAAAGCCGCCAAGGAAATGAAGGAACGGATTGAGAAGGTGGTTGGAACGGAAGCCAAATCTATTCAGATGGGCACTTTTCACTCAGTTTTTGCCCGTTTGCTCCGGATTGAAGCAGAAAAATTAAATTATACCCGGAATTTTACCATCTATGATGATGATGATTCTCTTTCGCTCGTCAATTCTATTATAAAGGAACTGAAATACGATGATAAGGTTATCAAACCCCGGAATATCCTGAGTTTTATTTCCAACTGCAAAAACGAGTTGCTTACTCCGGCGATGGCCAAAGAACGGGTTACGGATGATTTCCAGCTAAAGGCGGTTACGGTATATCAGATTTATCAACTCCGATGCGTAAAGGCAAATGCAATGGATTTTGCGGATTTGCTGATGAAGCCGGTGGAGTTGTTTCTGAGCCATAAGGAGGTACTTACCAAGTATCAGAACCGGTTTAAGTTTATCATGGTGGATGAGTATCAGGACACCAATCATGCTCAGTACATCATCACAAAGTTGCTTGCCGCCAATCACAGAAATATCACGGTTGTTGGGGACGACGCTCAAAGTATTTATGCTTTCCGGGGTGCCAATATCCAGAATATCCTGAATCTCAAAAAGGACTATCCGGAGATGAAAATTTATAAGCTGGAACAAAATTACCGTTCTACCCAGAATATCGTGGAGGCAGCCAACAGTGTGATTAAGTTCAACCGGGATCAGATTCCGAAAAATGTATTTACTGAAAATGAAACAGGGGAACTGATAAACCTGATTGAGTCGGATACGGAAAATGATGAGGCCAAAAGGGTATGTGATAAAATCCGGGAAGTAAAACAGGTGCAGCGGTTTTTTAATCAGGATTTTGCGATTCTTTACCGGACCAATGCCCAATCGCGAGCCATGGAGGACGCTCTGAGAAGGGCCGGGGTAAAGTATAAAATTTTTGGAGGCTTGTCTTTTTATAAAAGAAAGGAAGTAAAGGACCTCGTGGCCTATCTCCGGATTTCGGTAAACCCGGCAGATGAGCAGGCACTCGTGCGGATTATCAATTATCCTACCCGCGGTATCAGTGATGCTACGGTGAAGACGATGATTGCGTATGCATCTGCCAGTAATCTTTCTTTATGGCAGGTGATTCAGAACCCTGAGCATTCAGGAATTAATGCAAGGGCGGTTACGTCGGTAAGGGCTTTTGTGCAGAAAATCCATCGTTTTCAGGTGCTTGCTTCTACTCAGAATGCGTTTAATGCGGTGAAGACTATCGCAGATGAATCGGGACTTCTGAAAGAGCTTCATACCGAGGGAACGGCTGAGGGGCTTGCCCGGTGGGAAAATGTTCAGGAGATGATTAATGCAGCAAAGGAGTATTCGGAGTCCACGAATCCTGAGGCGGATATGCTGGAGGCTTATCTTGCAGAAATTTCTCTTTTTACAGACCTCGATGATGCCGATAAGGAAACGGATTATGTTACCCTTATGACGATTCATGCGTCCAAGGGACTGGAGTTCAAGGCGGTGTTTTTGGTCGGTCTGGAGGAAGGGCTTTTCCCCGGCTTTAATTCTATGGAGTCCCGAAAGGATCTGGAGGAGGAAAGGCGATTGTTTTACGTTGCAGTAACAAGGGCAGAGAAAATGCTGTTTATTTCTTTTGCGAAATCCCGCCTTCGTTATGGCCAGCTTCAGTATAATGAACCCAGCCGCTTCCTGAATGAGATTGACCCCCGGTTTATCACGGTTTCCCGCTCTAAAGGAGGCGGAAGTGCCGGCTCTTTCAAAACAACCCCCAATCTTCCTCCTCAGTATGTCCCGGTGAATAACCCGCTGGAGAAAAGTGTGCCTTTTGTGGCGGATGACCCCGAAAAAATTGCTGCGGGACAAAAGGTATTCCATCAGAAGTTTGGGCCGGGTACTATCATCAATGTGGAAGGAATGGCGGATCAGCGCAAAGCGCATGTGGAGTTTGAGCAGGGAGGCTTACGGGTACTGTTGCTCAAATACGCTAAACTTCAGATTATGCCTTGATTTTTTTACTTATGTCAAAAAAAACACTGGGTTATTTTTTGCCTGTTTTGTGCTGGTGTCTGCTGATTTTTGTGCTTTCCCATCAACCCAAGGAAGAGTCAGAACAGTATAGCGCACTGGCAATATGGATTCTGAAACTGCTGGGCATTGACCTGAATGAATGGACAATGGGCAATGCTACCCTTGTCATCCGGAAGGGAGCACATATTACGGAGTATTTTATTCTTACAGTCCTGACTTTACGCTGGATACGGGCTGAATGGGGACTGACTCAAAAAAGGTTACTTTTGGGTGTTTTATTCTGTGTACTGTACGCCGCAAGCGATGAGTTCCATCAGACTTTCATCTCCGGGCGGGTAGGCTGTACCGAGGATGTTCTCATCGATAGTATCGGAATCGCCCTCGCCGGAGGATTGTTTTCTCTCTTTGGTCAAAAAAAATAACTGTTTTTTGTTGATTATTCAAAAAATCTCTTTACCTTTGCACTCCATTTCCCAAAGAGAGGTGTCCGAGCGGTTGAAGGAGCACGCCTGGAAAGTGTGTATAGGCCAAAAGTCTATCGAGGGTTCGAATCCCTTCCTCTCTGCAAGTGTGTGTAACTAATTGATACACAAATAATTACATAAGTCATAGACAACAACCATGTGTCTATGACTTTTTGAGTAAGGTAGTACAGCTAACCGTATCCAAAAAAAGT
>JAIBAH010000026.1 GCA_019695295.1 Bacteroidia bacterium
ACTGATTTTGATGAAAATATCGCTTGTAATCCGATTCATCAAATCCTTTTTGCTCAATTTTTTTCCGTTTATATTCCATCACGCAAAGATACTATCTTTTTTTGACTTTATCAGCCGAAAGGGAATATTTGTTTATTTGCAACTAAAATATTAACCGGTTCGTTATTCGGTTTTAATTGGCTTTATTATCTCTATTATTAAAATTTTTAATTTCACGTATGAAACGCAAAATTACCGCATTATTTTTGATGGCGTTTTCTCTTGGATTGAGCGTAAAGGCACAGATCTACGAAGGGAAAAATGCTCATGAATGGTTTTCCGGGGCAGAAATGGTTCGTTATGAGCCATACACTTCTGTACCAACTTTTGTTCGGCTTAATAGCGGACAGCATGTTTCTCTGGAGACATTTCCGGCTTTCGCTAAAAAAATGTTTCATTTGAATGGGGATTATGGATGGCAGATAAAGCAATCCACCAAAGATGATTTAGGATTTTTTCATCAGCGACTCACCCAGACTTTTAAAGGATACCCGATAGAAGGGGCTACCTATCTTGTTCATTCACAGGGAGGGGAAATCAAAAGCATGAACGGGGATGTTTTTAATGATATGAATGTTTCTGTCAGCCGGGTAATTACAGAAAGTATTGCCTTTACCAAAGCCCTGAATTTTGTGAATGCAGAGTTATATCTTTGGGAGCAAACAGAATTGAAAGAGAATAGCCATAGTCATGAATACTCAACAGAAAAGCCTGCCGGAGAACTTGTTATCGTAGCAAGAGACGGAAACATTTCCCAAAAAGATTTTCGCCTGGCGTATAAATATGATATATATGCAGTAAAGCCGCTTTCCCGCGAATATATCTATGTGGACGCACTGAATGGAGAAATTTTGGCAAATATATCTAGAATTCATACTGCGGATGTGCCCGGCACGGCAATCACCAAGTACAGCGGTTCCCAGCCTATCATTGCAGACAGTTATACCGGGGGCTTTCGCCTGAGAGAAACCGGAAGAGGGGGCGGAATCCGTACCCTTAATCTGGAAACGGGAACCAGCGTAGGAAATGCTGTGGATTTCGTGGATTCAGATAATACCTGGAATAATGTGAATGCTCAAAAAGATGAAGCCGCAACAGACGCTCACTGGGCTTCTGAACATATGTATGATTTCTATATGAACCATTACAACAGAAACGGAATTAATGGAACAGGAGGAATGATTTATTGCTATATGCATTATGATGTAAACTATTTTAACGCTTTCTGGGACGGAACAGCTATGTATATTGGAGACGGAAGTTCGCAGAATCAGAATAAACCCCTCTCAGCAATGGATATCATAGGGCATGAGATGACACACGGCGTTACCCAGTTTACCGCAAATCTGGTATATCAGGGAGAGTCCGGTGCTTTAAATGAATCATTTAGTGATATTTTCGGTACTGCAATTGAGTTTGAATCCAAACCGACTACGGCAAACTGGCTGATTGGGTCTGAAATTGGCGTAACCTTAAGGTCTATGTCTAACCCCGGCCAATACGGAGACCCTGATACTTATGGAGGAAACAACTGGATAAATCCAACTAGTGCTACTGACAATGGCGGTGTACATACCAACAGCGGGGTTCAGAATTTCTGGTTTTATCTTTTATGCCAGGGAGGTACAGGCACCAATGATAATGCGGCTGCTTATAATGTGTCTGGTATTGGAATTGCGAAGGCTCAGGATATTTGTTACAGAACCCTGAGCACTTATCTTACCAATAATTCTGACTTTATGGATGCCCGAATCGCTTCTATTCAGTCTGCAACGGACTTATACGGCCCCTGTACAAACGAGGTCATTGCCGTTGCAAATGCATGGCATGCCGCAGGGGTTGGGAACGTATTCACCCCGGGAGTTACTTCGGACTTCACTACACCGATTACTTCCGGTTGTAGTGTCCCCTATACCGTACAATTCAATAACATGAGTTCAAACGGAGGCTCATACAGCTGGAATTTCGGAGATGGGACCACGGGTACAGGGACTAATCCTTCCCATACTTATACTACTTTTGGTACTTATACGGTTTCTTTGTTTGCCGATGGCGGAAGTTGTGGTACTGATACCGAAATCAAAACCAATTATATCAATATCAGCCCTTCTAATCCCTGTATTATCGTATTAAATACAAACAATACCCAAAATCAGACCCAAACAACCTGTCAGGGGACTTTGTATGATACAGGAGGAACAAGTAATTATGGTGCCGATACAGATGTGAAAATCACAATTGCTCCCGCAGGTGCTTCCAATGTGACCCTGAATTTTACAAACTTTGCATTTGAAAGCGGATACGATTATTTATACGTTTATGACGGAGCCACTATTAATAGTCCTTTAATTGGTCAGTATTCCGGAACCAATCTCCCCAACGGAGGGACAATCACCTCTTCCTGCCCGGCCATCACAGTCCGTCAGACGACTGACCCGGCTGTGGAAGAGTCAGGATTTGTCCTTAACTGGACTTGTGTAATTCCCAATACCCCTCCCAATACTGATTTTGAAGCACTTTCTACCTCTGCCTGCGATGGAGTAATAGACTTTAAAGATAAGAGTATTCCTACTCCTGCTTCATGGTTATGGGATTTTGGAGATGGAACCACCTCTACCCTTCAGAATCCTGTTCATACCTATACAGCCAATGGCACCTATACCGTAAAACTTACTGGTACCAATAATTTTGGCTCCAATGATGAAATCAAAACGTCTTACGTTACCGTCAATATGCCTGCTGCTCCAACCTATGCAAACCCAAATCCGTCTGTGATTAGTGGTCAGACCGCAACGCTGAATGCGAATGCTTCCGGCTCAATTGTATGGTATAATGCAGGCGGAACTCAGATCGCAAGCGGAAACAGTTATACAACCCCTCCACTCACTGCAAATACAACCTATTACGCTCAGAATATCGTGGCGGCCCCCGTTCAGACCGGCGGTCCTGCTGCCAATACGATTGGAGCCGGGGGGTATTTCAATAATCCGGTACGCCACCTGAAATTCGATGTATTACAGAATTGTACTCTGAAATCGGTAAAAGCGTATGCTGAAAATTCAGGAACCCGATATATTCAGCACAGAGATCAGCAGGGAGTAGTAATCAATGATACGGCAGTATATCTGAATCAGGGACAGAATACGGTTGTTTTAGACTTCCCGCTTACTCCCGGACTACAATATCAGCTTGGCGTTGACCCGGGAATTCAGAATCCAGCTCTTTACAGAAATAGTGCCGGCGCGGTATTTCCTTATAATGCAGGAGGTCTGGTTTCCATTACCGGTACAGATGCTACTGCTGCCGGATATTACTATTTCTTCTATGACTGGAATGTAGTAGGAGAAGATTGCCAAAGTCCTCAAAGTCCCATAACCGTGAATGTCACTCCGAATAGTATTCAGTCAGGGCTGAAAAACGGAAGGGTTTCACTGTATCCCAACCCGGGCAATGGTCAGTTCAGTCTGGATATCACGAATGGCACTTCTGAAGATATTTCGGTCCATGTTTATAATATGCTTGGACAGCAACAAATCAGTACAGAAAAAGTATTTACCGATTCATTCCGTAAATCTTTTGATGTAACTTATTTAAGTGCAGGAACTTATTTTGTTCAGGTTCAGGTAGGAGAAGAAATCCTGTTCATGAAATACATAAAAGAATAATTTTATTTCCGCAGAAATGGCTGGCTCTCAAAAAAGGGTCAGCCATTTTTATTTTAGCGAAAAAAGTATTTCAGTTCCGGATTTATACAAAAAAACGTATCTTTGTACGTTGAAATTTTTAACTATCACAGCACTAAAAAATGAATCAGGACACCGCAACCAGAACACTTATCGAAAACGGATATTTCCCGGAAATCAGTCCGAAAACGCAGGAAGATTTTTTAAGGGCATGCAAAGATGGGAAAGAAGAAGTAGTAAAGGCTTATATCGCTCTGGGGATGCCCCTGGAATGCAGGGCTGAATGGGGCGAACAAACTCCGCTTGTAAAAGCTGCCGAAGGCAACAATATCGCCATAACGAACCTTTTGCTCGAAGCGGGTGCAGATATGGAAAATAAAGACGGAGACGGAGATACAGCCCTTCATACCGCCGCCAACTGGGGAAATTTTGAGGTACTCAAAGCATTACACAAAAAAGGCGCAAAGGTAGATACCCTGAATAAATACGGATATACTCCCCTGACCGGCGCACTAAAAAACGATAAAGACACAATCTACAGATACTTACTGAAATATGCCAACCCCAATCTTTTTCCGGAAGACTACGGCTCCCTTCTGCATTATTGTATCTATCAGAATAATGACGATGAACTGAAAGAAGTATTTAAAAATGCGGCAGTACGGCCTGACCCTGAAATAAAGGATAGTCAGGGGGACAATTTATTGATGTACGCAGCCAAAAGAGACAACGAATTTGCGGTTTCCGTTCTGCTCAAAAATGGAGCAAATGCAAAAACCATAAATGCTGCCGGATGGACACCGTATTATTATGCTCTGTATGAAGGAAAAACGGGCATGGCGAAACTCCTGAAACCCGATTCAGATCTGAGTATCGGGGAAGAAGTATATAAATTTTGCAGTGCGGTCCGCAAAAGAGACATGAAGTCCCTCGCAGCGATGATTCAGCAAAATAATGCAATCCGATATACTGACGCTCATGGTCAGAGTCCGTTGTTTATCGCTACGGAAAAAGGGAAAGAGCAGGATGCCCTGAGTTTTATGGAATGGCTGATAGAGCAGGGTGCAGATATCAATGCACAAACGCTTGCAGGCCTTCCCGTTGTAGAAACGCTTGTAAATACCGGCAAAACCAAAGCAGCCTCTTTGCTGCTTCAAAAAGGCGCTAATCCCAACCGGGCTGACGGAATCTGTTATTTATGGTACACCGTATTTGATAAGGGTGACATATCGCTGGCGAATCAGTTGCTCGTGGCCGGAGCAAATATTCAGAACTTAGGGGAAATAAAACTGGCACTGGAATACGGAAGTGCTCCAGCCAAAAAAATGATTGAAGTAATCAGGCTATTAGGAGAAAAGGGAGCCAATTTTAATATCCTCGATAAAACGATTTCGGACTCTCTTCTGGGAGAGCTTGCCGGGCGACTGAAGTCTGATAAAGTAATGGCCCTGATAGAAGCCGGCGCAGATGTGAATTTTGCAGATAAAAACAATTATACGCCTCTCAATAAACTGGCAAGCGGGTATGATACTACCAAAAAAGAAGCGGAAGTACTGGCAACGTATCTTCTGGAAAAAGGAGCTTCCCTTGAATCTGAAGGCGACTTCGGGGGCACGCCCGGCTACAATGCCGTAAGTCAGAAAAATAAATACGTTCAAAGCGCAATTGAAAAATTTATCCGTAAACCCCTCACAGAGTGTATGTTGAAATACGGGGTTTCCAATTTGGCGGAAGCCCCCGAAGACTTCGTGAAGGAATTTGCCGCTACTCAGAATAATGCTACCCTTATGGAATGGGTCAGATGGAAAGAATATGAGGTAGTTTCTCTTTTACTCAAAGCAGGAGTCCCGCCCGACCCTAAAAAACCAAAATCGATGGAATCTCCTTTGTACCTTGCCGTGAAGGAAAACGATGCCCGAATGGTGGAAATCCTGCTTGTACATGGTGCAAAACCCGATTATGAAATGAAATATGGAAGTAGTTGTCTGTCAACCGCCGCTTATTGTAAGGAGAAAAATGTCCTGGAAGAAAACCAGAAAATACTGAACCTTCTGATTCAATACGGAGCAGACGTAAACCGCTTATCAGAATACAAGGAAAACGCAATAGGAAGCGCAGTAAGTGCCGGAAACAAAGAAAATATAGAGATTTTGCTCAGGGCTGGTGCAAAACTGGACGCTTATCCCTGCGGTTGGTCTCCCCTGATGAGAGCAGTACAGGCTGACAATAAGAAAATGACAGAATGGTTACTGAAAAAAAAGGCTCCCCTGAATAACGTAAACAGTAATCGTCAGAATGCACTTCATCTGGCAATCACCAAAGAAAACACCGATATCGCCATTTTATTGATGGAGCATAAAATTGATATACAGAAAGCAGATGAAAAAGGAGAAACACCCCTGATAATGGCGGTTAAAAAAGGAAATGAAGGGCTCATTGAGGCTTTGCTGGCATTCAATGCTGACCCTTATTACAAAGACAACTCCGGTAAGTCTGCCCTTCAGTATGCGGCACTTCGCAAAAACCTCAGCAAATATTTTCAGGCCTTTGCTTCCTCCCGCTCTGACGAACCCGGGGATACATTTACCGTCTTTCAAACAAAGCCACTCACCCCTTTGCTTACCGCTATCTATATGAGGGATGAAGAAACCGCTAAAAGCCTGATAGAAGCCGGCGAAGATATCAATCAATCCAATTACAGAGGGGATACTCCCCTGATGATAGCGCTGTTTATGTATCAGACAAGTCTTGCCGAATGGCTCATTGAGAAAGGAGCGGATGTAAAAAAACAAAATAAATGGAAAGATGAAGCCTACGGTATCTGTTATGCTTACAATCTGGAAGACATGAAGAAAAAAATTGAGGAAAAAGGCGTAAAAATCTCAATGGATTATCTCAATCAGATGGCAGCTATTCAAATGCGCATGGAAGACGCCCACAAACTCCTGAACAGTGGCGATGTTTCCGGCTTTGACAAATGTCTCAAAGAAGGAGAGCTGGATATACATGTATGGAACTACACAACGACACCTTTGCATAAAGCCGTAGAGCGAAACGATGAGGCAATGACGGAATTGCTGCTAAAACGGGGTGCAAATCCAGACTTTCCGGACTGGTACGGCAACCGCCCGGTAGATATTACAGAAGACGCGGCGATTTCGGATATACTGGCTGAATATATGAGTAAAAAATAGGTTTCACTGAAATTCAAACAAAAATGCTTTCTGTATTTCAACTTACCTATATCAGGCCGTGGAAAAAAGGCGATGAAGTTCAGTTGTTGGAAATTGCCAATAATTTTGATATCTGGAAAAATCTTACAGATGCTTTCCCTTACCCTTATACTGCTAAGGATGCTGAAGAATGGGTAAAATCAAATTCGGAAGCAGACCCTTGTCAGAATTTTGCCATCATTGTCAATGGAAAAATAGCCGGAGGGGCCGGATTTTCATTCAGAGCCGGAAATTTCATACGCTGTGCCGAAGTAGGATACTGGCTGGGAGAATCCTATTGGGGAAAAGGAATTGCAACGCACGTTCTGAAAGAGCTGACGGCTTTTGTATTTCTTCAGTATCCCGATATATTCAGACTGGAAGCCATCGTTGCAGAATACAACCCACCTTCCATGAGAGTACTGGAAAAATGCGGATATGAAAAAGAAGGCGTAATGAAAAAGAAATTCCTTAAAAACGGGGTGCTTTGGGATCTTTTTCTGTTTTCCAGACTCAGACAATAAACATAAAAAAGGAACCTCACGGGAAGTTCCTTTTTTTATAGTTAAAAAGTCAGCGGGGTATCAGAGATTTTTGATAAATTTAAAAATATAATAATCCTGACGCTGATCAATCTGAATAGAGTCCATGATAGAACGAATCAGCAAAACCCCCATTCCGCCTTTGGAATGAGAATTGATTCTTTCTTCGTTACTCTGCGGCTCATAGGCATCAATCGGAAATGCCTTACCTACATCCTTCAGTTCTACGAAAAGCTGGTCTTCGTTCCGGTAAAGCGTGATTTCAATATGAGAACAACCATCACACTGATGCTGATGAATAATCGCGTTGGCACATGCCTCATCCACAGCAAGTACGACTTGTTCCATCGTACGACTGTTTACCTCCATGCTCCTCAGGTTACTTCTTACGAAGTCCCTGATTTGAGACAAGTTGGAAACGCTGCAATATACTTTAAGGCGAGATTTCATTTTACGGTTTGAAATAATTTTCGGGCATCCTGCTCGTGGTTGACAATAGTAACTAAATTATCCAGCCCCAGTAATTCGAATACATCTCTTACATTTTCCCGCATCCCACCAAAAATCAATCTCCCGCTTTTCTGCTTTATATCATCCAGATAGGAGATAAAAACGCCAAGACCTGCACTCGATATATAGTTAAGCTGACTACAATCGATATAAAAATCAGAAAATCCCTCGGTTAAAAGAGCACTTATTTTTTCGTCCATATCCAGGGAGGAGTGCGCATCCAGTTCCCCGATTGGTTGCAAATAAATATATTCTTTCTCCCTTTTTTCGGTAATAATCATATTTATTGTCTTTTCTGATATTAATTATTGTAAAAAATACGTAAACAATGAGATAAAGTTTTAAAATGGAACATATTATCCCGTAAATTTTATGATACAAACTGTCATATCGTCGTCGCAGGTTCTTTTTTGGGAAAAATCAAAAACGGCACTGCGAATGGATTCCGCAATCGTTCGGGCAGAACTTTCTCTCTGAGCCTCTATCATCCGGCACACCCGCCCAATCCCAAACTCTTCCCCTGATTTATTTTTGGCTTCCAGAATCCCGTCTGTAAGCAAAACGAGTATATCCCCCGGATTATAGGATATTTCCTCTGAGTTTTTTACAAATCCCGAGTAAGAATTGTTGCGGATGATTCCCAGACCGGGGCTTCCTGCCTTATTGACGATAACCTGTCCTTTCAGGGAGTCATAAAAAATAGTAGGACAATGCCCGGCTCTCAGATATTCTATTTCTTTTTTATCCAGATTAATCTCAATGTAGGTCATTGTCACAAAAATCCCTTTTTGAAGGCTTCGGCAAAGTGCCTCATTGGCATGAATCATAAAATCCGTAACGGGCATATGCTGACGGGTCAGAGCCTGAAAAATCCCCTTTGCAACGGCCATATAAAAAGCCGCTGTAGTACCATGACCGGATACGTCCCCGATAGCCATCTTCAGCGTAGATTTTACGTTACTGTCAAAGTCATAAAAATCCCCTCCGATTTCTTCGGCATATTCATTTACCACGGCAATATCCAGCATACTTAACTCCGGTATTTGCCTGGGAAGTAAAGAAAGCTGAAACTCTTTTGCGATTTTTAACTGTTCGTGATATCGTTCCAGTTCAATGGATTTTTTTACCAGTGCAATATGTTCCAGGGCTGCTCCCGTTTGCTCCGCCAGATTATTGACCGTATTAATCGTAAATTCCTCAAATGCATTGGCATATTTTTTCATCAGAATCAGTGCTCCAAAATGATTTTGATTATAGTAAATCGGTACGCATAAAAGGGACTGAAATTTAATGTCCGGGTTTTTGGCATTATGGGTCATTTTCTTTACCAAATAAGGTTTTTTATCTATCAGCACCTGATGGGTAAACACATTATTGGGGGCAAGAATGGGGATTTCCTCCAGCTTAACTCCCTGAAAGCAGACAATATCCAGCCTGGAGGCATCTTTTTCGTTTATGACTTCTATCCAGCCCGTATCAGCATCTGAAAGCAGGATTCCCCCGTTGAGCAGAGTAGTATAGATTTCCGGAGAATCCAGATTGGTGAGAATCGCCTGATTAATCTTATTAAAAACGGTGTTTTTTACCTCAAATACAGAGGATGCCGGGAGATTAAAAAACAAAACAAGCATGGAAAATCCGGTGTATGATAATCCAAATATTATAATGACAATCAGAATATCGAAATGCTCATGATGCCGGTTGTAAAAACTAAAAAGCGTTCCGATTGTATTTAATGCAAGTCCATATAGGATAAAACAGATAAAAAGCAGCAAAAGTAATCCCAGCGTTTTGAGTTTCTGCCCGGAAGTAAGCTGATAAGCCCACCCAACATCCGTCTGACCGGAAAGCCTTAAGCCCGACGAAAGGAAAAAAATGATAAAAAACAACGAAAACAAACCAAAAATCAGCAGCGCAACTTTACTGGTTTCTGTAGGTTCATATACCTGAAGCCCACCGATATTGGCAGTAAGCAGCAATGCCACACCCATACAAATCCGGATGAAATTCCAGAGCCTGACTTTTTGAGTGTTTTTTTGATAGAGTAAAAAACGCCGGAATACGGCTACCGACCAGAAAAAAAAGACCGTAATTAAATACCAGCAGATGGAATAAGTGAGCGGATTGACGAAGTTGAGGCTTGTTTGTTTTTTCAGATATTGCGCACCTAAAATAAGTACAAACATCCAGGCAAGCCCCATTGAGCCTATGATAAATTGCTGCCAGAATATAGAAACCACATTGAATTTTTCGTTTTTCTCAAAGACTGAAAAAACAGCAATTCCGTTGAATATATAAAAACATAATACCACGAGGTTGTAAACCATCCCGAATTCCGGCACCTGATATTCTGTAAATACCTCAAACCGGATTTGGTTATAAATATGGAAAAGCGTGATTAATATCCAGCATAAAAGCCCTGCCGGTATTGCAATAATTCGCAAAAACCATTCTGACAAGCTATATATACGGGAGATTAAGGTGTTCAATCCGATTTTGGTTTTTAAAAAAGGGAATAGGTTTTGCGCAGCTTTCCCGGGATTAATTCTCAGGCATTGGGATATCCATAGCCCAGTCAAATCTCGAAGCGGCAGAAATAGCCCACGGGGCCCCGTTATTTTCGATATTGGTAAACATTCTGGCCCATGACTCCGGAATTTTGGATTCCTCCATTACCAGAAAGCGGCGAAGGTCTAAAATAGTAGATACGTGGTCTATGTTTACAGGGCAGGCTTCTGTACAGGCATTGCAGGTAGTACACGCCCATAATTCCTCTGTGGAAATATAATAATCTCCCAACAGGGTATGTGCAGTAGCTTCTGACGCACCGTTGGGTGCTGTATAAAGTCCGTTTTCATCCAGTCGTAGTCCGTTTTTCTGAATCTCTTCCATACGGTCTCTTGTATCCATGACAATTTTCCGGGGCGAAAGTTTTTTACCCGTTTGATTTGCAGGGCACACATCTGTACATCTTCCGCACTCTGTGCAGGTATAGGCATCCATCAGGTTTTTCCAGGATAAATCACTCACATCCATTGCCCCAAATCGCTTAGGTGCGTTTTCCATAACCGGAACCGCATACGACGGGTCAAAGGCTGCTTTTACTTCATGATAGATTTGCTCCATCGTATTGAATTTTCCGGAAGGAGTAAGTTTGGAAAAATACACATTGGGGAAGGCCATCATGATATGAAAATGCTTGGATATCGGGAGATAATTCAGGAAAGCATAAATCCCTATGATATGCGCCCACCATCCCAGATTTTTCATGAACTCCAGTAAAATAACGTTACTTCCAAGTATTCCGGATAAAATACTGCTCACAGGAAATACTCCCGGCAATTCTTCCCCGCTCAGGCTTGCCTGTTTTAGATCCGAGGCATTGAAAAGATACAAAGCCATCATCAGGACGATTTCTGTAACCAGAATGATATTGGCATCCACAAAACTGGTATGTTTCATCTCAATCCCCGAAAAACGGCGGATTTTCATCACATTTCTTCTCCAAAGCAGGATGACACAGACAATGATTACGATAAAGCCCAGAACTTCATTCACTCCCATCAGCAGATCATAGACAGGCCCCATAAAACTAAGTACCCTGTGTGTACCAAAAATCCCGTCAATGAGAATCTCCAGCACCTCGATGTTGATTACCAGAAATCCAACATATACGAAGAGGTGCAAAATCGCCGGCAAAGGCTTTTGAAACATCTTTTGCTGTCCGAATGCCACAAGAAGCATCTTGTTGAATCTTACAGCCGGATTGTCGGCTCTTTCGTCGGGTCTTCCTGAACGAATATTTGCAAGGACTTTTTGCATCTGTGTAGCAAATACACCAAATGCAAATCCGGTAATAATGAAAAATAAAATATTATCTATCCACTGCATATTTTTAGATTGTATTATCGCTTTTGGGTGAAAACGGATGCAAGCATACAAAGTTTTTTTGGTTTTTCAAAATCAGCGCTTTCCTCCGGATGATTTACCGCAGAGTGAAAGAATAAGCCTTCCGCTGATTATTGCGGTTTTCGTCGAAAAAAGTATAAATCAATTGCCCTTTCAGCACCGGATTATTTCCCGTAATCTGGAAATCCTGCTCAATCACTATCTTTTTTTCAGTATATTGAATATCGGCATTCATTAATTCATCGTGATACATCAGAGAAGGGGATTTTTCGCGCAGCCCGGTCATTTTACAGCCTTCTGCTTTTTTGTCCGGAGCAACGGAAATTCCAAAGGCGGCAAGGCCTTCTGCTTTTTGACTCAGGCTATAAACTTTATACCCGTCCGCAATCCTGCCGGTAAAGGTTACCGTTACCTGATTGCCGGGCTTCAGTGCGGCTTTGTCATAGTCCACACTCCAGGTTACTGCCCTGTTTTGTCCGGTCATAAGAGAAACCGAAAAAATAAACGAGATAAAAAAAATAAAGGATTTCATAATTCTTTTTTGGTTTATAATAATAAATGAAGATACCCTCCCGGAGAAATACAGGATTATCCGCCAAAAAATGAAGCCAGTTCTTCCGCCGGAATGATTTTCCATACGGGCTTACCCGAAGGCGAAATGCCCGGAGATTCGGTCTTAAAAATTGCTTCTACCAGTAATTTTGCTTCCTGAGGCTGAAAAGGCTTGTAGGCTGCAATCCGTACCGCTACATTTCTGGCAAAAACCTCCGGCAGTTTTGCCGGTAAATCTGTTTTTCCGATTGTATGAATATCTGCAATGACCTGCTCAAGCAAATCCCGTACCTTATTGGCCGGGAGGTCCGGAGGCGTACTGTAAACGATTACTGTATTTCCCTGAAAGTCCTTTACTTCCAGTCCTAATTGCGTCAGTTCCTTTTCTGCTCCCAGAAGGGTCCATTTGTCCTGCTGCGTAAACTCAAAGGTCTGTGGAAAAAGGAGTTGCTGGGAAGCAACCTGAGCATTCCGGTATTTGGAAAGCCACCGCTCATACCAAACCCTTTCTTCCGCATTTCTCCGGTGAATAATGTATAATTGTTTGTCCTTTTCAGCAAGAAACAATTCAGGCGTAAGCGCAGTAAGATAAGTAGCTTCTGACACAGGGGTTTCCAAAAGAGGATTATCATTGGGAAGAGAAACCGGCGGAGGAGTAGGATTCTGTGTAATCGGGTTTGAGGGATTGTAAAAGGTGTTCCAGTCTTCCCGTCGGGGTTGCTCCGTTTTTTCATGCCGGAAATTAAAGCCCGAAAGTGATTTTTTTACCGGCTCGTCTTTGGGAAAAACCGGGGGCGCAATATAAATTTTACGCTGGAGCTCGTCATTTACATTTTCATTAAAGTCTAATTGGGGAATATTGTGAAGGCTACCAAGATTTTTTTTGATAGCTCCATTCAGCAATGCATACAAAGTTTGCTCATCATCGAATTTCACCTCCGTTTTGGTAGGATGAATATTGATATCCACATGCTTTGGGTCGGTCTCCAGAAAAATACAATAAAAGGGATGTTTGTCTTTGGGAATCAGTGTATCATAAGCAGAAGCCACAGCGTGATGTAACAGCCCGTTACGGATATACCGGTTATTGATGAAAAAATACTGTTCCTCCCGGGTTTTTCTCGCAATTCTCGGAGAGCCGATTACTCCGGTGATATTTACGTATCCGGTTTCTTCGGAGAGAGCCGATAACTCTCCTTTTAGTTCATTTCCCAGCAACTGATACAGCCTTTCTCTGAGCCCGCAGGCAGGCAAGTCATACACGAGGCTGTCGTTATGTTTGAAAATAAACGAAATTTCAGGATGCGGAATAGCCACCCTGATGAGTTCATTGATGATATGACGGGTTTCGACGGCATTGGATTTCAGGAAATTCCGGCGGGCGGGTACATTGAAAAACAGGTTTTTTACCTGTATCATAGTACCGGGAGGCATTGCTGCAGGTTCTGTTTTTTTTACTTCGTTTCCTTCAATCTCAAGCTCGGTTCCCAGTTCGGCAGAAGCCAGACGGGTACGGAGTTTTACCTGAGCAATCGCTGCAATACTCGCCATTGCTTCTCCCCGGAAACCCAGCGTCTGAATCTGAAACAAATCTTCTTTTTCCCGTATTTTGGAAGTAGCGTGCCGCTCAAAACACATTCTTGCGTCCTGCGCTGACATTCCACAGCCATTGTCTGTAACCTGAATCAGGGTTTTTCCGGCATCTTTCAGTACCAACTCAATTCTCGTAGCACCTGCGTCTATTGCATTTTCGAGCAATTCCTTTACCGCAGAAGCGGGTCTTTGTACCACTTCTCCCGCTGCAATCTGATTTGCAATAAAATCCGGTAATAATCTGATAATGCTATCCATTCCTTTGCTCAGGATTAATTTTTGAGTTTCTGCAAAACGCTTTTTCCTACTACAAAGGTACGAAAAAATCTGTTATTTTACGAAAGGAGTTTTTCCTAATTTTTCAAAAAAAAGACGGGTTTCTTCCTTCCTTTCCGGTTTGTTTATATCAAAATACCAGAAATTTTCATAATCTCCCTGATTCATAAAGGTTTGCATTGTACCCTGAGATTTATGCTCTGCGATGAGCCAGTTGGCTACGATTTTATAGTTCAGCCTGTTTTTGTGGCCGAACGAAACCGTTCTGTCAATCTGAAAGGCCGGACTGGAGTTTTGACGAAGGGAAGTAACCGGATATTTTTCCAGTCCCGTAAAAATCTTCTGGGTAGTATCCGTTTTTGTGCCTGTACTCACTCCCAGAATAACCGGTGGCTTACCTTTGAAATCCTTTACGGTTTCCAGCGCAAGGATTGTAGCGGCTTTATGATGCCCGTGAGTTTCTTCGGTAGGAAGGAGGCAAAAAATGTAGTCATATTTTTCCTTTGTCAGTCTTTGGGTAAGCTGTTGCCGGATTTTTTGAACGGTCCAAACGGATTGTAACACTGTGTCTGCGTCGAGTGTGTAGTGTGTGTCGAGCTGATTAAAATGGATTATCTTTCGGACTCCCACCCAGTTACAGCCTGCTCTGAGTTCTTTTTTGCGGATTTTGGGTAAATATTTTCGGCCCACCGCCTCTTGTGTAAGCGGATGTCCATAGATTTTTTCCGCCAGAATGGAATATTTATAGCCTGCTTCCCCGTTGGTAATCACTGCCAAATCCACGATTCCCCCTAATTCCTGAGTGATTTTATAGACGGTCACAGCCACTCCCGATTCGTCATCCGGATGCGCATTCACAATCAGCACCTTGGGGGCTTGACCCATTGCAGAATTCAGGAGAAGGGACAGCAGTAAAACAAAAGTAAAACGATGCATAGTATATTATTATAATATAAAGGTATTTATAAAGACGAAGGTTTATCCCAAAAGCGATGGATTCTCTTTCCATTCGCATACTTTTTCCCACACGATTTTAAACCATGCGGTATAAAGCTCCGGTTTTTTTTGCATGGAATCTCTCAGTTCGTTTACAGTAATGTATTTCCAGTCCATTACCTCGTCCGGATTGAGCACCGGTATATCATCACTTACGCCAGTAAATACATAGTCCAGTTCATGTTCTATCAGATTCTGATCCAGCTCTGCCCGGTAAATAAAACTAAACGCAAATTCGGGATTACATTTGAGTCCCATTTCTTCCTGCATCCTTCTGTAAGCAGCAGATTGTACGGTTTCGCCCGGACGCGGATGACTACAGCAGGCGTTTGTCCATAAACCACCGGAGTGATATTTGGTAAGTGCCCTTTGCTGAATCAGCATTTCTCCCTTTGTATTAAATACAAAAAAAGAAAAAGCACGGTGAAGTATCCCTTTCTCATGCGCTTCCATTTTCTCCATAATTCCTGAAGGGATATCATTTTCGTCAACCAGAATTACATATTCTTCAGTATCTTTTTTATCTTCAGTGCAGGTAAGCATAATTATTTTTAGTATGATACATTTTGTGCAAAAACAATCAATTAGAGTAATTGTTTAAACGTCGGTTCCACATGCTTCAGGAACCAAAACCGTCTTTCTCATAAAACCCAATATTTTACTTTACTGCTGCAAAATTAGGGAAATGAGTTTTATACCCCCCGGTTAGCAATATTCTGCCCGAAATATATTATCGTACCAACGCTGTAAGGAACAAATTCATATAAAGTTAAATTTCCTTGTAAATTGTGTTTTTTGGTCTTGTTATGGTTTTTTTTTTGAGGTTAAAATACTAATCAACAGGAGTCCCCCCCTCAATTCATGTAATATTTTGCATAAAAAAGGTATAAAAATTTGGAAAATAAAATTTATAAGATTAGAATTGCACTCGGAAAAGAGCTTGTGTTTAATTAATTATTTATTAGAGTAAGATAGGTATGTTTATACAAAAAAAAGGGGTTATATCAGGGGTTTGTCTTGTTTTATTTTTTACGGTTTTTCTGAATGGTTTTACTCAATCGGTTTTGCCAGAGGGATATCCGAAATTAATGGATACGGGGAATCCGGTGGAAGATCACAAAAAATATGATGCTGCTAAGCAAGCATGGATTGCAGCTAATCCCGCTGCATATGCAAAGATAATAGCCGATGGGCAAAATTCAAGTACGTCAAGTCTTGTTGAAGTTGTACCGACAACAGATCAGAAGCCATTGCAAATTCCAAGTAATATGCCATCTAATAATCCAATAGTTGAGCAAAAAGCGGTAATGATACCGCCCTATAACCCAGGCCAAAATACTGAACAACAAGTAACAACTGTTATGACAATAAACAAACATATGCTTGCACCCTCTAAAGAAATAGTATTACCCAACGATTATCCAAAATATGTAGATACAGGTAATACACAACAAGACCTGCAAAAGTACGATATTGCTAAGCAAGCATGGATAGCCGCTAATCCGAGTGAATATGCTAAATTAAATGTAAGAAACAGACAACTGATTGACAAACAAGAGTTTGAAAAAATGCCTTCCGAAAAACGACAACACATTCTCCAAAACCCCGATTTATATTTTATTGGAGAAGGGCAGAAATAGAAATTTTGCTGCTAACCCAATTATAGCATTGCTAAAATTTCAATAAAACTTAATAAACAGAAACTACAATGGGGAAAAATATACAAAATATATGTTTAAAAAATAATATTGACTACAAAAGTACAATACAAAAAATAGCTTATAAAAAACTAAAAAGTATTTTTGGATTGCTCTTGGTTATATTGATTACATCAGTTAACTCATCAGATGCCTTAGCACAATGTGCTTGTGCAGGTACCAATTATGCTTCAATTGATGTAAATGGATGGACAGTAGGACAAAGTGGTACTATTACCACCTGCCAATATGGTGGCGAACGTTCAACTATTTTTAATACTGTGGCAGGTGCAGTTTACAGAATCTCAACGTGTGGTGCAGGTTACGATACCCAATTGTCTATATACACAACGGGTTGTACTTATATTGCCTACAACGACGATAACGGACCTGCTTGTACAGGTACTGCGGCTTCGGTACAATTTACATCGCCGGGTGGGAACTTATACTCAAAAATGAATCAATATAACTGTGTGACCAATACTACATGTACAACAGTTAGCATAACCCTTATTTCGTGTCCTTCGCCAACATTAGGCTCTGTTTCCAATGCAGGTCCTATCAACTTTTGCGATGCAAGTGGTAACTTTACTACGCCAGTAACCGTATCTGGACAAACTGGCACGGTGGTGTGGGATTGGGGTAGCAATAACGGCGTTTGGAACAATAACTGGGTTACGGGCAACAGTTCTGGTGTTTGCTGTTTTCCTAAAAAAACATCGAACAGCGATGGTAATGCTGATAGAATAAGATATAGAGTCCTAAATTGCGGTGTTTCAGTTACCTCTGGTACAATTTTAATCGTAAACCGCTACAACGAAGCCCCCACAAGTATGAGTGCCTCTAGCCCATCCTATTGCGCAAGTGCATCCCCGGGTACGATTACACTGACGGCAAACTTCCCGTCTAATATTAATATGAACGGGACTGTTCGGTTTTACAGCGGCAGTTGTGGTGGCACTTTGGTCGGATCGGTTTCCCCGGCGGCACTATCCAGTACTGCATCCCTAACCATTGCAGCTCCTGCTGCTACTACTACTTATTATGCCCGATATGAGCCGGGAGCAGGGACAGGTTGTGCCAATACAGCCTGCGTTCAGACAACAGTAACCGTAACCGCTATCCCTAACGATAATTGTGCCAATGCAATCACTATCCCTTCGTTGCCTTATACAAGTGCCGTAATAGGTAATACTTGTGCAACCAATGATTTTACGACTTCTGTTTGTGATGGCCCATACAAAAACGTTTGGTGGAAGGTAACCGGTATTTGTGGGACTATGACAGCGATTACCTGTACCGGAGGCACCAATTTTGACAATGAAATAGCGGTCTTCACAGGTAGTTGCGGGAGTTTTACCGAAATCGTCTGTAACGATGATAATGGAGCGGGTTGTACAAGTAATTATGCAGGAGTAAGCTGGACTGCAACCGCCGGAACGGATTATTATATTTCTGTGGGCAGTTACTGGAGCGGAGGAACGACAGGAAATTTACAATTGAATGTAACGGCTACTCCCTTTACTGCTTCCGTTGCCCCGACAGGAGCTACAGGAACAACTTCAATCTGTCTTGGAAGCAGTACTACCTTAACTGTAAGTGGTGGTACTATGGGAACCGGAGCCGTAACACAATGGTACACGGGTTCTTGCGGAGGTACGCTTGTGGGTACGGGGAATTCCATCGCAGTTTCTCCTACATCTACGACTACTTATTATGTAAGGTATAGTGGTACCTGCAATACCACTACCTGCGCAACGGTAACAGTAAATGTTCAAATACCCCCTGGTAATCCTGCTGTATTCGGTACAAACACATGGAATGTATATTGTTATAATGGAAACAGTATTAACCTTGCCGGGTTACAGTATGGAGGGTTTTATACGGAATCAGGCTTGAGCTATGATAGTCAAACGAAATGGGCAACGGGTGGTACTCCATCCTCGGCTCCAGCTTATGCGGGTTGTCCTATCGGTATAGATAACCATACTGTAGTTTCCAAACGTCAGGGATTTCCGGTGGGTAATTATGCCCTTTCTATTCCTACCCACGATGATGACATTCGGGTATATATTAACGGAACACAGGTTTTTGAGCATATAGGGTGCTGTGATGCACATAATAATTTCTGGTGTGGGTATCTTGATGGTACATCTACGATTGAGGTTCGACATGGGGAAGGGGGAGGAGGCTCTCAGCAAGCCCTTACTTTTACAAGTACCGGTACGCCATCTACCTATGGGGTAAACCAATGGAACATATATACCTATGCTGGTTATAACCTGAATACTTATTATGGATATGCAGTGAATACTACCACATCCGAGTTTAATCTTGGTGTATTTGGGATGGGAGTTACAGCAAATCCGTCTGTTTTACCGGGTTATATAGGTTGTAACCCTGGCAATGACAATTGGTCTATCTCTGCAAAACGTCAAGGCTTCCCTTGTGCTACTTATAATGTCAATTTAGTGGCGCATGATGATGAGTATATCTTGAATATAGATTATGATGGAAACAGCACAGTAGATTTTACCTCAACAGCAGGATGCTGTAATATTGGCTTAGGTACAAAATGGACAGGGGTATTAAGCACCAATTCCAAAGTCGAAATTATTCTAAAAGAAGGAGGGGGAGATGCGTATGTGGATATTGATTTTGTAAATATTACAACGGCATTACAGGGCGGTTCAATTGCAGGAATCTCAAACGGCTTTACTGTCTGCACAGGAACTGACCCTGGTGCTTTTACCAATACTGCAGATGCTTCTGCTGGTTCAAGTTCAGCTTTTACAGGAGGGGCAGCTTCATATCAGTGGGAAAGCTCTGTTACAAGCAGTTCATCCGGCTTTTCCAATATAGGTGGTGCGACTTCTGCTACCTACGACCCGGGCGCATTAACACAAACCACATGGTTCAGAAGAAGAGTAACCGATGCCTGCGGCACAGTAGCTTATTCCAATGTCATTCAGATAGTGGTTATTCCTCAACCTATAGTAACTGTTACAGGTAGCCCTGCAAATGGTATCATCTGTGACGGAGGAACATGTACCCTCACTGCCAATGTGAGTGGTGGTACAGGCTGTACTACCTATCAATGGCAGTTCTGGAATGGGACTTCTTGGCAAAATACAGGGGCTGGTGCAAGTACATTAGGGGCAGGACCTACCGTTACAAGAGATTACCGGGTAATCATTACATGTGCTGCGGGATCGGGTTGTACGGCAACTTCTGCGGCATTTACGATTACTGTAAATCCAGACCCCATCAATCCTACCTTAAATACAAAAACGCCGAATACGGCATCGGTTTGTGAAGGTACACCGGTTTCAGCTACTTTCAATGCAGGTACAGGAGGGGTAAGTTGTTCAGACGATTATCAGTACAGGAAAAATGGCGGTACATGGCTGGCTTATACCCCAGGTACAAATATTACAACGACAACAGGAGATGTTTCGGTAGAAATACAGGGACGAAGAGCCGGTTGTTCCTCTGGTTTGGGTTGTTCTGCAAATGCTTATACTTTACTTGCTTCATGGACAGTGAATAGCGCTTCTGTAGCTCCTACCGGTGCGAGTGGAACGACCACAATTTGTGCCGGAGGCAGTACGACCCTGACTGTTTCGGGCGGGACTATGGGGACGGGAGCCGTAACGCAATGGTACACAGGTTCGTGTGGGGGTACGCTTTTGGGTACAGGGAATTCCATTACCGTTTCTCCTTCTACTACTACTGCTTATTATGTAAGGTATAGTGGTACCTGCAATACTACTACGTGTGCAACGGTAACGGTAACGGTGAATCCCCTTCATACTTTATCTCTCACCTCAGCAGCTCCTACCACGAACCAAACTGTTTGTAATGGAGCTGCGATTACCAATATTACTTATGCTGTGAGCGGTGGCGCAACGGGTGCAGGGGTAACGGGTTTACCCTCGGGAGTAAGTGGCACTTTCAGTGGAGGTACATTGACAATCAGCGGTACCCCCACTGTGGATGGTACTTTTACCTATACAGTAACTACAACGGGAAATTCCTGCCCCGCAGTCACAGCAACCGGGACAATTATTGTAAACAGCCTGATAGATTATGCAAACTTACAATTTCCGGGTTCGGCTTCTGTTTGTCAGGGGGGGAGCTTAACGGCTTATGGACAAGTATTTGAGCCGGGGGTAACCCCAGCAGCAGGTCAGGGAGCGGGCTTGGTTGCACAGATTGGTTACAGTACATCCAATACCAATCCGAACACATGGACGAATTGGTCTGCGGCTACTTTCAATGTACAGTCTGGGAATAATGATGAATTTGCAGGTACTTTAACAGGGCTCGCTCCCGGAACGTATTACTATACCTTCCGTTACTCCCTGAATGGATGTGCGTATCAATATGGTGGTTTCCCCAATGGATTCTGGAATGGCACTACTCAGATAAGCGGTGTATTAACGGTAAATCCGAATCATACGATAACCTTAACTTCAGCGGGAGCAACAACCACTCAAACGCTTTGTCAGAATGTAGCGATAACGAATATCACCTACGCTTTGGGCGGAGGCGCAACCGGTGCAACGGTAACGGGTTTACCTTCAGGAGTAAACGCAAACGTAGCTGGCGGAGTATTGACCATCAGCGGCTCGCCAACGGTTTCCGGTCCATTCTCTTATTCTATCACGACAACCGGCAATGTTTGTACAGTAGCGACTGCTTCGGGAACGATAACGGTTAATCCGGTTCATACACTTTCGCTTTCTTCCGGCTCAAATACTCAAACAATTTGTTCCGGCTCATCCATTGGAAATATTGTGTATGCAGTAGGCGGAGGTGGAACAGGAGCCGGTGTAATGGGTTTGCCTACCGGATTAAGCGGGAACTTCTCAGGCGGGAATTTTACCATCAGCGGCACCCCAACTCAGACCGGCACATTTAGTTACACCGTAACTACAACCGGAAACGGATGTACAGTTGCAACGGCAACGGGCAGTATTACAATCAATCCTCTTCATACGCTTACTTTATCCTCCGGCTCGACAACGCAAACGGTTTGTCAGAATGTGGCAATCGGCAATATTGTTTACACAGTAGGTGGCGGCGCAACTGGCGCAGGCGTAACGGGTTTACCGCCGGGTGTAAGCGGCAATTTCAGTGGGGGAACTTTGACAATCAGCGGCACACCTACCGCAGGAGGCACATTTACCTATACCGTAACGACTACGGGTAATAGTTGTCCTGCGGCTACCGCTACAGGAACGATAACGGTAAATAGTTTATTAGATTGGGTAAACTTACAGTTTCCTGCAAGTACTACGATATGTCCTTCCGGCTCTCTGACTGCTTACGGACGATTATACGAGCCGGGAGTAACCCCTCCTGCGGGTGCTCCTTCAGGGGTAGTAGTACAAATAGGATACAACTCTTCAAATACCAACCCGAATACCTGGACAAACTGGAGTGCAGCAACCTATAATGCACAATTCGGGAATGATGATGAATATGCAGGTACAATTTCAGGTCTTTCATCAGGTACCTATTATTATACTTTCCGCTATTCTTTGAATGGATGTGCGTATCAGTATGGAGGGTATAGCGGACCTGGCGGCGGTATTTGGGATGGTACAACTTATGTAAGTGGAGTACTTACAGTAAATCCTAATCACACCCTCAGTTTAACCTCAGCTGGAGCAACAACCACGCAAACGCTTTGTCAGAATGTAGCGATAACGGATATCACCTACGCTTTGGGCGGAGGTGCAACGGGCGCAACGGTAACGGGCTTACCTTCTGGAGTAACCGCAAACGTAGCCGGCGGAGTATTGACCATCAGCGGTACGCCAACGGTTTCCGGTCCATTCTCTTATTCTATCACGACAACCGGCAACGCCTGTACAGTAGCTACTGCTTCCGGAACGATAACGGTTAATCCGGTTCATACACTTTCGCTTTCTTCCGGCTCAAATACTCAAACAATTTGTTCCGGCTCATCCATTGGAAATATTGTGTATGCAGTAGGCGGAGGGGGAACAGGAGCCGGTGTAACGGGTTTGCCTACCGGATTAAGCGGGAACTTCTCAGGCGGGAATTTTACCATCAGCGGCACCCCAACTCAGACCGGCACATTTAGTTACACTGTAACTACAACCGGAAACGGATGTACAGTTGCAACCGCAACGGGTAGTATTACAATCAATCCTCTTCATACGCTTACTTTATCCTCCGGCTCGACAACGCAAACGGTTTGTCAGAATGTGGCAATCGGCAATATTGTTTACACAGTAGGTGGCGGCGCAACTGGCGCAGGCGTAACGGGTTTACCGCCGGGTGTAAGCGGCAATTTCAGTGGGGGAACTTTGACAATCAGCGGCACACCTACCGCAGGAGGCACATTTACCTATACCGTAACGACTACGGGTAATAGTTGTCCTGCGGCTACCGCTACAGGAACGATAACGGTAAATAGTTTATTAGATTGGGTAAACTTACAGTTTCCTGCAAGTACTACGATATGTCCTTCCGGCTCTCTGACTGCTTACGGACGATTATACGAGCCGGGAGTAACCCCTCCTGCGGGTGCTCCTTCAGGGGTAGTAGTACAAATAGGATACAACTCTTCAAATACCAACCCGAATACCTGGACAAACTGGAGTGCAGCAACCTATAATGCACAATTCGGGAATGATGATGAATATGCAGGTACAATTTCAGGTCTTTCATCAGGTACCTATTATTATACTTTCCGCTATTCTTTGAATGGATGTGCGTATCAGTATGGAGGGTATAGCGGACCTGGCGGCGGTATTTGGGATGGTACAACTTATGTAAGTGGAGTACTTACAGTAAATCCTAATCACACCCTCAGTTTAACCTCAGCTGGAGCAACAACCACGCAAACGCTTTGTCAGAATGTAGCGATAACGGATATCACCTACGCTTTGGGCGGAGGTGCAACGGGCGCAACGGTAACGGGCTTACCTTCTGGAGTAACCGCAAACGTAGCCGGCGGAGTATTGACCATCAGCGGTACGCCAACGGTTTCCGGTCCATTCTCTTATTCTATCACGACAACCGGCAACGCCTGTACAGTAGCTACTGCTTCCGGAACGATAACGGTTAATCCGGTTCATACACTTTCGCTTTCTTCCGGCTCAAATACTCAAACAATTTGTTCCGGCTCATCCATTGGAAATATTGTGTATGCAGTAGGCGGAGGGGGAACAGGAGCCGGTGTAACGGGTTTGCCTACCGGATTAAGCGGGAACTTCTCAGGCGGGAATTTTACCATCAGCGGCACCCCAACTCAGACCGGCACATTTAGTTACACCGTAACCACAACCGGAAATGGCTGTACGGTTGCAACTGCGACGGGTAGTATTACAATAGTCCCCGGACTTGTATTAACTCCAGGTGGGACTAATGTTTCTTGTAATGGCGGAAATAACGGAACCGCTTCCGTTACAGCAACAGGAGGTACCGGAACTTATACTTATTCATGGTGGATTAACGGAAGTACAGGCAGCAGTATCAGTGGACTGACAGTGGGTAGCTATACAGTAACGGTAACGAGCGGACCATGCAGCGCAACTTCAAACTATACGGTAACAGAACCTCCGGTATTATTGGCTTCTACTTGTATTAAACACGACATTTGTCAGCTAAATCAGGGGGAAATCTCAGTGCAGGTGGCAGGAGGAACTTCTCCTTATACGATAGCCTGGACCCCTTCAGGAGGAAGCCCCGCCTCACCCATTACGACAAGTAATGCGCAAACCATCATTACAGGTTTAACGGGAGGGGTAACTTATACGATAACGGTAACAGATTTTAACGGATGTACTCCATAATATAAAAAATTATTTTTATCTTTGACAAATTTTAAATTCATTTATTAAACATTAATTTTTATGAAAAGGATTTTATTTTTCGCATTGTTTTTAGGGGGAGTATTCTTCTCTCTTAATGTTCAGGCGCAATTAGCTGCTTGTCCTCCGGGTCCAGGTTGGGTTGCAAACACAGGTATGAGTGCTACTATTGTTGGTTCTTCTACAGGGTTGCCTTTTAGTATTACGGCAGTAGCAAATACTCCTTACAATGGTTTTGGGGTAAGTTGTGCACTTGCATCTACGGGTACTAATATGAATGGTAGCGTAACGGCTACAATTACAGGTGGTTCTTCTCCGTTTACTTACAACCTTACGGGTGGATCAGCTCAATCTAATACGGGTGTTGCAGGTACAACCAACACATTCAGTGGTCTCTTTGGCGCAAATACCAACTCTGCTGCCAATACTTATTCTGTAAATGCGGTTGACTTGAATGGTTGTACAGCGGCAATGTCCGGAAACGTAAACGTTACAGCTCCACCCGATTTGATTGCAGGAACCTGTATGACAGCTGACTTGTGTCAGACCAATAACGCACAGGTTCAAGTGAGTGCAGCTGGTGGAGCAATTGGGGGTGCAACTCCTGGTTACAACGTAGCCTGGTCTTCAGTAGCAAACTCTCCTTTTGCAGGTCCTCCCGCAGCAGGTCTTGGAGGCCCTACGGCTCCTGGAACAAACCCATCTCCTTATGTTAATGCAATTGCTACAAGTGGTGGTGCAATTCTTGTAACAGGCTTAAGCGGTAACAGTACTTACTCTTTCGTAGTAACTGACGACAATGGTTGTATTGTACAATAATTTTTTTGGCTGATGCGGGGCGGGGAAACTCCTCCCCCCATCGGTTTTTGAAGTAAAATAAGAGAAAAATATATGTTGAGGAAAGAGACGTTACTGAAAATTTATCTGATAGTTGCAGGGTTATTAATATCCCCCTTGCTCATCGCACAAAGCTGTACAGGACCTTTATCGGTAAACATACCGGGTTCAGGAACGGCAATGCCTCTTGCTATTCTGCCGTCGAGTACCGTACAGAATCTTACCTGTTCAGGGGTCGCTGACGGAGGAATTACAGTAAATGTAAACGGCGGAACTCTGGGATACACCTATTCCTGGTCAGATAATCCGGCGATTAACTCGAATATCCGTACGGGTTTAGCCGCAGGTGCTTATACGTGTTGGGTTACTGATGGAAATGGCTGTACTCAGCAACAAATATTTAATATCAGTGGAGTCCCTGTAGCACTTACTGCTTCCTCAAACTCACCTTTATGCACCGGGGCAACCCTGAATCTTAATGCTACAGGTTCCAATACGGGTAATTTTGTCTGGACAAGCCCGGGTGGAGCAACCTATCCGGTTCAGAATGCTTCTATTCCTGCAGCTACTCCTTTTCATTCAGGGGCATGGAGTGTTAACTGGACATCCGCAACGAATCCATCCTGTACCGCAACTCAGTCTGTCAATGTGTTTGTCGGGCCGATTAGTTTATTTGCCACACCCGACCCTATAGACAGCACATTAGTGCATTTTACTGTAAGTAATTGTACAGCACCCTATGTCGTTTACTGGAGACCCCTCCAAACCGGTACTGTCTGGCTGAACCAAAATATGGCTTCAAATACAACGTCAGTGGGTGGCTTACAGCCGGCAACCACCTATGTGGCTTATGCTGTAGATGCCAATGGAGCAACTACATCGATCATTTATTTCACAACCGGGGGAGTGCCTTTCTGCGGTCAGGCCCCTACGCTGACGGCATTACGATCCTGTGATAAGATTTTTACTGATTGGTCAGGAGGGAATATATTAAATTCGGGAGGAAGCCCCTACGGTCAGTATGCAGTACGGATTCGGAAGATTTCCCCTGTAATTGGGCCTACATCAAGTACTTATACAGCAAATCTGAGCCACGTATTTACAGTTACTCCTGCGAATTTTGGTTCAACATACGAAGTTACAGTAAGTGGAATGTGTGATAATCAATATTCTATTGTAAGCCCACCGGTTTACATAACGGCTACCGACCCCCGTCCGAATCAACCCACAAACCTGACATTTTCCACAAGTTGTACCAGTTTAAGTAAAACGATTACGGTAAACTGGACTCCTCCTTCAAACGGACTGGCCTTAAGTTATAGGGTAATATTCAAGAATGCGTCGAATGGAACCACTTTTGCCAATATTGCTACTTCACTGACAACAGTCACTAAAACCGTTGCTGCAAATGCTACCTATGAAATCTGGGTAGTACCGATAGGGTGTAGCAACCTGCAGGGGACTCATTCCCTTCACTATAATGTGACAGCTTGTTCAGGAGTCGTCACCCCGGTTATTCGTACTCAAAATCCGGATTTGGAAGAAGAGTCTGAGCTCATTGAAGAACTTCTGCCTGAATCCACTCTTTCAGTTTATCCTAACCCCAATAACGGAACCTTTACCGTGGCAATGTCTGATATTTTAGGTAACGTTGCAGCTATTGAGGTTGTAAATATTCTGGGTCAGGTGGTATATACCGCTGAAACAGAGGTTGAAAACGGAAATCTGAAGCACGAGATCAAATTAGACGAGCAACTCTCTCAGGGTTCCTATCTGGTAAAAGTAACGACTCCTCAGGAGAGCTATCAGACCAAGATTATCAAATTCTAAGGAGAAGGAAATAAAGCCAGGACATAAAAAAAGCGATTCATAATGAATCGCTTTTTTTTATGGGGATAATGAAAAAATATTTCAGATATGAAGCCACTCTTTTTTATCGAGAAGTTCTTTATCATTTTCTACATAGTCCGGATCGGGTACGCAGCAATCCACAGGACAAACAGCTGCACACTGAGGCTCTTCGTGGAATCCTATACATTCGGTACACTTTTGAGGTACAATATAATAAACCTCGTCAGATACAGGTTCCATTTCTTCATTTGCCTGAATGATTACGCCATCGCCAAAATCTATACCGCCTTTAAGGGTCGTTCCGTCGGAAAACTTCCATTTAACGGCAGGTTCATAGATTGCATTATTGGGACATTCCGGCTCGCAGGCTCCGCAGTTGATACATTCACTCGTTATCGTAATTGCCATATATAATAAAAAAGTATATTGTATGAAGATTATGAAATAAATTACTTTCCTCAAACGAACTTCCGGCAAAAAATGTTTTGAAAAATAATCCGGAAAGCGAAAGATTGGATATTAATCTGTCCATCTTGTTCTGATAGCCATCGTAATTCTGCTGATACAGATTATCCGGTTATTGTCGTCTTTGATTTCAATGGACCAGATATGAGTGGACTTACCAATATGAACCGGACGTGTTGTCCCGTAAACGTATCCATTGGTTACTCCTTTGATGTGATTGGCATTGATTTCGAGGCCCAGTGCGTAGTGCCGGGAAGGATCCAGACAAAGATTGGCAGCAGTGCTACCCAGCGTCTCGGCAAGAGCAACTGAAGCGCCTCCGTGGAGCAATCCCATGGGTTGCTGGGTGCGGGAATCCACAGGCATACGGGCAGAGATAAAATCGTCTCCGATGTCTGTAAACTCTATTCCCAGATGTTTCATCATATTAACAATCCCAAACGCATTGAGATTTTCAATACTGACAGGTTGGTGCCAAATCATATTCCGGAGCAAAATTAAGGAAGTGCTTTTACGATTTCGGCAAATTCTCTGGATTTCAGGCTTGCTCCTCCTACCAATCCTCCGTCAATATCGGGTTGAGAGAACAGCTCTGGTGCGCTGGATGCCGTTACACTGCCTCCGTAAAGAATAGAGGTTTCATCTGCGACCGATGCTCCGTATTTTTCACTGATAATACGGCGGATAAAGGCGTGAACTTCCTGTGCCTGTTGAGGGGTTGCTGTTTTGCCGGTACCGATTGCCCAAACAGGTTCATAGGCAACAATGATTTTCCGTACCTCATCCTCAGTAAGAAGGAATAATACCTGTTCTGTTTGTTGTTGAATTACTTCAAATGTTTTTCCGGACTCTCTTGCTGACAATGTTTCACCCACACAATAGATAGGATAAATCCCAAACCTGAGACAGAGTCTGATTTTGGCGAGAAGCTGATCGTGACTTTCTCCGAAATATTGCCTTCTTTCCGAGTGCCCGATAATACAATGAGAAGCTCCGACAGACTGTATCATCTGAGCGCTGCATTCACCGGTATAGGCTCCGCTTTCTTTGGTATAAATATTCTGAGCGGCAAGGTGAAAACGGGAATGATTTTTTAAAAGATGATGAGCAGGGTATAAAAACGGAAAAGGGGGAGCTAAAACGACTTCGGCGCTACCAGAGTATTCATCGTTAATCATTTGTGTAAGCTCACTAATCAGGGTTTGGGCCTGAGTGAGGTCAAGGTTCATCTTCCAGTTACCTGCGGCTATTTTTTTTCTCATAATTTTTTATATAAAAAGAATCCGGTACAAAGGTAAGGAATTTTAGTGTGTAAACGCATCAGTTGTCAGATAAAATAAATAATCAGAAAAAGAGAAATACCGGTTTGAATGAAAGATGAATCTGCCCGAGCATTATCTTTTTCTGAAACAACGCTTCTTCTCATAAAAGCATTGTAACATAATTCATGAGATATTTGAAGTATGGGGAAATTAAAAAAAATAATAGTATCTTTGTACCCGAAATGATAATTTTTATGAGGTGGATTAAATCATTGGAACGAACAGGGATAAGTGAAGAGACAAGCGAATTAAACAAAATGTTTGTAACCTTAACCAATCGGGGGGCTTTGGTGTATTTTTTCTTTTCGCTGACTTCCATTTTTGTTACCGGAATTTTTGTGCCCTTTGTGAGTATCTATCCCATGATTCTGATAACTTGTACCTACTTGTTTACCTTTGTGTTTAATTACTATCAGTATTATGAGAGTGCAAGGTATAATTCATGGGTCGTAACGCTGATTCTGATTTTCTGGATGTCTTCTACTTTTGGGTATGAAAGTAATTCTCATTTACTTTTATTTATTGTAATCCTGACAACCGTGATTGCTTTTGAGTTTAAGCCTGTGAGGCACCTGATTTTTTTAATCAGTATTCCGGTAATTGAACTGATACTGCTTTATCTCACAGATTTTTCCCTGTTCAGGAATGAAACAATTTCTGCCTCAGTCGTAAAAATCATCAGTATAAATATCTCCTTTAGTACAGCCATCGGACTGGGAATAGCGGCTCTTAATTACCGCACAGAGTTTGAGCAAAGAACCCTGAAAATCAAGGCTTCAGAAGAAGCGATAAAAGCAAAAAACATAGAACTTAAAAAAACGAATGAAGAACTTGACGCTTTTATTTACAGGGTTTCTCATGACTTAAGGGCTCCGATTGCATCGGCAATCGGCCTGGTGGGTTTGTGTAAATCTGATAAAGAAAACACCGGATACTATCTGGATTTGCAGGAAAACAGCCTGAATAAACTGGAATTTTTCATCAACGATGTTTTGCATTACTCCAGAAACAAAAGAATGGAACTCAATATTTCTGAAATGAATCTCGAAAAAATTGTGGACGATTCAGTCAGTTTAATGCAGCATGACGAAAACTACATTAAAGTGAAAATTATCAGGGATTTTCATCATTCAAGACCTTTTTATACTGACGGATTCCGGGTTCAGATTATAATAAACAATCTTATTTCGAATGCATTCCGCTATCATGATAAACTGAAACCCAATCCTTATATCAAAATCAGTACAACTTCTGATGATGAAAAACTACAGATAAAAGTTTCTGATAATGGATTGGGGATACCAGAAAAGTATTTGCCCCGGGTCTTTGATATGTTTTACCGGGCATCTAAAAATTCCAAAGGCTCCGGGCTTGGACTATATATTGCAAAAGAAGCGGTACTGGCGCTCAAGGGGGAAATTACAGTAACTTCCATTGAAAACCAGGGTACTACTTTCAACGTTATCATCCCGAAAACACAACAGGAAAAAAAACATCCGTAAAGCGTCACACAAAAAAAGGAATTCTCCGGGATTGTCCGAAAAACTCCTTTCTTATCCTGTTCTCAACAGCGGTTATCTGCCAAAAGAGTCGTAATACTCTGCAGCATATTTTTCATACTGCTTTATTAAATCCACATTCTTCTTTTCTACTTCGGTAAGCATATTGCGGATATCGGTATGCATAGGCATATACCATTCCTGATTGTCAAAATAAGCCCTCATGTCTTTCATTTTAAAAGCATATCCGTGGCGGGCATAAATCTCATTACGCATCAGGCGCAAATCGGCTTTTACCATATTGGCTACTTCTTCTTCTACCAATACCTTGGTTGATGCATAGGGATACTGACCTTTGTCTGTAGTATATTGAAAAGTTCTTTTATCGAGGTTATAGGTTTTGGCCTTCAGTTTGGAATCATTGGGAGCCCATTTTCCGGTAAGTTTTCCATTGGAACTCACTACACTGAATTCAAAAGAGCCATCATATTTATCATCACCGGGTTCTTTTACAGAGAAGGTATATCCGTCGTTGTTTTGGGTATAAGTTCCTTTAAAGGGGCGGTTGTTTCCGGATACAATGCTGTGCCCCATTACCTCACCGTTGGAAAGCGAATTGATGGAAATCGTGATTTTGTTTTGTAAACCCTGACCATCAATAGGGATAAACATCCCGCAATAAGTACCCATGACTTCTGACTGGGCTTTGGCTCCGCCGGTTATTCCTCTGTCTTCGCCTCCGGAAATATTTTCTTTTACGACGGAATTGCCTCCTGACTCGTCTTTGTCCTCCTCTTCTGCATTGGTTTTACAGGAAAAAAAGAAAGAAATGGTTAACATTACAATTAAGATGGATTGAACTTGTTTCATAAGTATTTATGTTAAATAGAATTTTTTACGAAATTACCGGATAAAAATGATAAGTCCAAATATTTTCTTATTTTCGTACTTTTAAAAACAGAATGAAAAAAATGTTCAAAAAAACAATCACAGAATAATGGCCAAAAGTATTATCAGGATTTTTACTTATTTATTGCTGGCTTTTTTTACCTGGCTGATGATAGAGATTACCGCAAGATATATCCCTATGGCTGATAATGTCGCTTTTCTGGCAATCAAACAACAATATATTGGGATTATTCACTGGAAAACAGCGTTTTTTATCCATGTTTACAGTTCTGTATTTGTACTAATTGCGGGATTTACACAATTTTCTTCCCTGATTTTACGTAAATGGAAAGTACTGCATCGCTGGATGGGAAAATTATATGTGCTGAATATTCTCTTTATTACCGGCCCGTCGGCATTTATCATGGCTTTGTATGCCAACGGAGGCCTGTCGTCCCGTTTTGCGTTTGGGATACTGGCTGTTCTGTGGCTGTATTTTACAGCAAAAGCGTGGATACTGGTAAAAAGGAAAGCGTTCAAAGCCCATAAAAACTTCATGCTCAGAAGCTACGCCCTTACATTTTCGGCCGTAACGCTAAGAGTCTGGAAATGGCTGATTGTACTGATTTTTCATCCCGGTCCCATGGATGTATATATGATTGTTGCCTGGCTGGGGTGGATACCTAACCTTTTGGTGATTGAATGGTATATAAGGAAAGAAGCTGTATGGAAAATGAAAAAGAAAGACATCGTGATTACTAACTAAATTTTATTAATAAATATGAAGAAAAACGTTTTTACTGGAATTTTTCTGTTATCTTGTATGTTGCCCGTTGCTTTATTGGGGCAGAAACAAAGAGTATATACGCTGAAGCAGGGTGAGCGTATCAAAACAATGGAGTGCGGTATGGGAATAACGAACGCCGCCGATGGTTATACTTTACTCATTGAAAAGGCAGAGATGGAGTCTCCCGGACAGGACGAAAACAACCGCACTACCTTTTATGCTGTTACTCCTAAAAAAACGTATGGCCCTTATATAGAGCCGGTTGTGAATTCCTACTCACCGGATACCCGCTACGGTGCCGTAATTCTGACGGAAGGGGACCCCGAAAATTATGAAAATACCAGAAGCTACGTATTATTTAATGACGGCAGAATGGAAGGCCCGTTTAAGGGATATTCCAATGTGGTATTTGCAGAAGATAATACGGAATGGGCTATTACCGCAGATTTCTTTGACGCTAAAACCGAAAAGTCTTCTACCACACTTCAGTTTAAGGGAGGAAAACCCATCTACAGTAAAAAATCAGAGTACGTAGTATATGCACCCAAAGGCCATTATTCTGCCCGTGTAACTTCTGACTCAGACCAGGACGGAAACTATTGGTCAGAGTATTACTTTAGCAATGACACTAAATACGGCCCGTGTGAAGTAAGACAGTTTCAGTTTACAGAAAATGGCAATGGTTACGGGCTTTTGTGCAGTAAAGCGGGTCAGCTTTTTATGGTGGTTAATGGAAAAGAAACAAGAGTATCCGGTGAAGTATCCAGTTTTCAGATGGCTCCCGACGGAAGCGAATGGGCATTACAGATTTCCAATCCGGATGGAAGCGGCTATATAGAGTTTGCCAATGGTAAAAAAACAGAACTCTACCAGTATATTGCAGTTGCTTCTCTTTTTTATGACAAGTCCCGGAAATGTTTCGGATGGGTCACCGGGGATATGAATGATAAAATAGAAGTTCATTTTAGTAACGGGAATAAACTTGGCCCTTTTACCACCCCTTCAAATTTACCTCAGATGCCTCCTGCAGAGACGGAAGAGCCCCCCGTATTTTTTCTGAGTGCCTATCCTGCGTTTAATACCTCCGGCAGCGAATGGTGTATGCAGGTGATTTCTAATACAAGCAATTGTCTTTTGTATAAAAATAAACAGGGAGAATGGAGTCTGGAAGGTGCGCCTGGTCTTATCAATAATGGTTTTGACGGGAAAAGTAATTTTTATTATATAGTAGAAGAAGGGGTGGACACTGAAAATTACGTATTCAACTACTATATTGTCTATCCGAATCTGAATAAAAAAGAAAAACTTCCGGAATATCCTTACGGGATTACTTTTCCGGAGGATACAGACAAGTGGTATATGCAACTTTCCGACGGCTCGCTTTATTTTAATGATAAAACGATGCAAAAAGACGCTTTTGCAATGCGTTATGATAAAAAAGAAAAGAAACTCTACTGGATGAGCCTTGAGGGGCAAACCATTTTTCTGAATTCAAAACCGTTTTAAAATGACTTTTCTCCGGAACAAAAACGGAGATAGGCTGAGCAGAAAAAATGCAGGGTAAACAATATATCTTAATCGGAGGCGGGCTTGCAGGGATGATGCTTGCAGCCCGTCTTCTGCTTACCGGAAATTCCGTTACGCTTTTTGACTATCCCAATCCAAACAGCGCTTCCAGAAGAGCAGCAGGAATGTTTAATATTATAACCGGCCGGAATTATGTAAAAACATGGAAAGCCGAAACCCTCAGAAGTGCGCTAACGGACTTTTTTGAATTGCCGGAATTGGAAGGACTAAAAAAACACCTCAGTCTGATGCCGGTTTACAAGCCTTTTAAAAATATTGAAGAGTATAATCACGGGTTGGGAGCCGGTGCCCGCAATGAAGGGATTCTGGTCATGAACGAAGCACCGGTTATGGAAGAATACATCCATAATCCTTTTGGGGGAATGAGGGTGAATCAATGCGGGTGGCTGGATACTCCGGCTTTTCTCGAGGACCTCAGGGAAATACTGGAATCCCGTTTTTCCCTGGCATATTACCCCTGGAAAATAGAGACGGAATGTATCAATATGAATGAGAAAAAAATCCGTATTCACGGGGAGACTTTTGGGTTTGAGGAACTCGTATTGTGTCAGGGAGCCGAAAAACAATTGAGAACACTCTGGGAATTACCGGTGATTCCCTGTAAAGGACAAACAATGATGATAGAAGCAGCAATGGAATTGCCGTTTATCCTTTCGGGAGGCGTTTATATATTGCCGGCCGGCCCAAGCCGGTTTACCGTCGGTGCCACCTATGAGTGGGAATTTACCTCCCCTCATCCTACACCCGAAGGAAGAGAAAGTTTGTGTACCGAACTGCAAAAAATCATTCGGGTTCCCTATACCGTCATCAGTCATTTTGCCGGAATCCGCCCTACTACTCACGACAGAAGACCTTTGCTGGGCACACATCCCGTTTTCCCTTTTCTTCATGTATTCTCTGGCTTTGGTACAAAAGGGATTTTGATGGCTCCTTATTTTTCCGGAGTTTTATCGGAGTATCTTTCGGGTAAAAAGGGTAAGATAGAAAAAGAATATGATATCCTGAGATATTACCGTAAAGAAAAACTCGCTTTGCCTCAAGGGGCAGATATGAGAAGCATCATTCGTAAAATGTCAGAGTAAAATCGGATTAAAAATCCAACACGTTTTAGTCCTGAAATGTCCCGTAAATACAGAATTAGACAAGAATTAAGAAATTTGTTAGATGAAACGACAGTTTTCACTTAATTTTACGGCTTAATTATATCATTCAACAGAAACAGGTGCATTTCTGCAGCGTTTTTGGTATCAGTATTCAATATGATGAATAAATCTTTAAGGTTTGGTTCTCTCTTCGTTGGCAGGGCAGGAAAGGCGTTTTTGCTGATAGCGTTTCTGGGCTTCTGTTTTGTGTCTTTTGGGCAGACTATGGAAAGTGATACTACGTCAACAGATACAGTGAAGAAAAAAAACATAAAACCGGATACACGGAGGGTATTTACAGAATCGGTTTTTAATCAGGAATATAATCATAAGCCGGCCGAAGTTTCGCTGGCAAATTTTCACTATTGGGATGATTTAGATACGCTTCAGGGAGTAAACAATCATCTGGGACAAGTGGGCAAGCCGTATCAGCACTTCCGGTTTGGAGCGGCCGATAAATGGTTTGCTTCTCCTTACTGGAGAAACCCGCTGACCAATGCGGCCAATCTTTATATCCTGAATCCCGAGACCCAAACGATGTATTATGATACCAAAACGCCTTATATCAATATTGATTTTGCGCAGGGACCGCAGCAAGCCAATAAAAGCATTACCTTGCTGGGAGTAACTGCTTCTTACAACGTCACACCCCTCCTGAATCTGACCGGATACTATAAACGAAGGCAATCGGAGAGCGTATATGGAAACAATACTGCCGATAACCGTCTGATTCATCTCAATGGGTATTACCATAGTTTCAGACACAAACTGGAAATTTTTGGTACAGCACAATACAACGAATATTATCAGCTGTACAATGGCGGCACAGCCCGCCCCTACGGAAGTAGCGATGAGTCGGCTTTTGATAAAGGCGCAGAGTTTCTGAACCTGAGTCAGGCTACCGGAAAATGGATTATCAAATCCCTTACGGCAGAGCCGGTTTTTCATCTGATTCAACAAAAAGATACCACAAAATCCGGACAAAAACTTTCTTTCAAAGGACTTTTGCAGCATGAATATACCCGTTTCCGGTTTGGGGCAGAAGACCTGAATGCAGACGTGCTGAATGCTGCCTGGGTTTCTCCTTTGCCTTCTTTTTCTTTTCAGAATGGCGTAACCGCCTTGTATGAAAAAACCGAAACCTATCGGTACAGAGCCGGTGCCAAGGCTGCCTATTCCTTTAATCTCAGGGATTATCTGAGGCTGGAACTCAAAGGAGGACTGGAATATAACCGCTTATTCATCACGCAGAAAGATTCTGCTTTCCGGTTATCTCAGAATACAGTAATGCAGATAGCAGAGGGTCGGTTGCTTAGCCCTAAACTGCTGGGGCTTCAGTACGATGTGCTTTTTTATACCCGCCCGAATACCCTTTTTAATCCGGAAACTTACTGGGACAATACGGTGCGTCTGAAAATTCCCTTTACTACGGGCAAGGACACCTTTTCTGTCACGAATGACCCCCCGCGTCCGGGCAAACGGAAATCGGAAATCGGGCTTACGGCACATTATTTATTACACAGTATGAATCCCTCCGTATTTCAGGCGTATCTTCCGGCAGGTTACGGAAATCGTTTTGTTGCGGATAGTACCCTGAGAAATCAGCAAATGAACCACCTGAGGGTGGAATTAAAATGGCAGGGCAGCCCAAAAATCATGAATCACGGAAAAATACAGGATACGCTTCTTTCCAATCATCTTTCGGTTCAGCCTTTTTTGTCCCAGTTTTTTAATATGATTTATTACAATGATAGCTTTCAGGTAAAACAGGCTGCATCGGGTTCTGTCCTTACTTTTACGGGGATAGAATTTGGAGGAAGACTTAGGTTTTATAAAAAACTTTATACCGAAGGAAATGCCCAGCTTCAACTCGGTTCACTGAGCAATACCGCAGATTCTTCCCTTTGGATGTACAGCCTGTCTCAACCGGTACTCAATGGTAAAATCAGTGTGTTTTATCAGAACGAGCGGACTAATTTTAAGGGTGTTTTCAGAACCGGAATAGATTTTCGTTATAGTTCGGCAAGCTTTGGCAACGGATTTGACCCTGTAAGCAATGAGTTTTTCCCGGTAAGCTATCGTTATCCCTATCTCGTAAAGGCATACCCCAGAATAGATGTGTATTTTGCCACCCGCATTAAAAGGGCTTGTATCTTTGTGAAACTGATTAACGTAACTGACGGCCTGCTTACTCCCGGAAATTATACCACGCCGTTTTATCCGGTTCAGCCAAGAATGATTAGCATAGGGATGAACTGGACATTTTTTGATTAAAAAACGAATTTTACAAAAGTTTCGGGAGTTGACCGTACTTCCAAACAAACTGGCCGGTAATATAAAACAATAGTACTACAAGATTCTCACCCTGTAGTACTTCATAAATAGAGAAACCCAACTGTACCTTGTTTCTTACAAATTAAATTTGTAGTTATATTTTTATTTTATTGATTTTACCCATTAATAAAATCAGGAAAAGGCCGCATTTCCGAATTTGATTGCAAATATATATTCTATTTTATGAAATAAAAAATGAATATCATGTAGTAAATCGGGTAAATTGAAAAAACAGGAAAATAAGGGCTTTTTTATGCCCAAAATCCAATAAAAAGCTCTTTTTTGTTTTTTTATAGCGTAAAAAAGCGAGAAAGTTTAATTATTGCGGAGGGAGGAAAGGGATTTAACCTTGAAATTTATCTTTACCTGTAGTCAGTGAATAAAAAAAAGACAGGTTTATCCGGCATTTTGGGCAGATAAACCTGTCAGGCGTTATAATATTGTGTATATCTTTTGGGGGAAATCAGAATATCCCGGCTTATCGGTTATTCTATTTCTACTACGATTACTTTCTGGCGGCCTTTTTTGTCTAACAGAAAACGCTCACGATACAGCATAAAAGCAGTTTCGCCCACGTCCTTTAGGTAAACATAATTAAATCCGGCATTGAAAATTGCCCCTAATCCCGGTACAAGCCCGGCGGCTTTTTTGGAGATAGTCTGTTCTACAATTTCTTTTATGAGTCTTTGAGAAAGGAAGTTAGCGGCGTTTTTGCTCACTTGTTTGGAAGTAAAATCGCCTCCGACCTGCTGATAAACATCCTGATGAGATGCCTCAAAGTCCTTGAGTTCAGCAAGTCCTTTTTGTTTTTCCGCCACATTGGAAGCCGTTGAAATTTTAAAAACCCGCATCATGAATTCCACCTCAAATTGTTGTTTTTCGGGATCATTCTCTACCAGTTCATATCCATAGCATAATCCAATCTGATAAATCGTACGGAGAGAAAGCATAAATAGAGTAGGCAGGTCAGCAATCAGACCCGGCCATCCAACCATTCCTGTACCTACACCACTAAGGGTAGCATATCTTCGGTTTTCTGAAATGAATTTTTCGGAGATATGGTCCAGGTCATGAATGGACGCCTTCTGGAGTTCTATAATTGTTTCAGAGTCAATATCAAACTCTTTGGTAGAGCGAAGCACTTCCTCCTTGTTCACTGTCCACCGGGAAGCGTCCTGTAGTTTTTCAGCGATTGTTTCGGCAATGCCACTCATTCCTTGCTTTACACTATCAGGAATAAGATTGGAAGTAGCCCAGCTAATCGGGCGGCTGATAAAATCGGTTGCCCGGTTGAGGAAGCCGGGAGCCTGTCCTTTCCATGCTGCGATTTCATCCAGAATTTTTATTTCACTTGCGTTTAATTTTGCCATTTTTGATTTGAGATATATATAAGGTAAACAATGATTGATTACGGTTTTTTAGGATAAAAGTTTAATAAAAACTTAAATCTTATGAAAATAAGTATTAATTTTGAAGGGTTTCTTACAAAAAAAACAAAATATTTCTGATTTTTATTTTATCAAAATCCAAATGAAAAAAAATATTTTATTTATAGTATTGGGGATTTTTGTAGCGGTTTTGCTGGTTTCTGCGCTTGAGTTTGTGGCAGGACAGATTTTTCCTCATCCGGAAGGGATGGATTATAATAATCCGGAAGAGGTCAAAAAGATGATGATGTCAATGCCCGCAGGCGCGTTTATATTTATGGCATTGAGCTGGGGAATCGCCACATTTGCCGGTGGATTTATCGCAGGATTGAGGAGTGAAAGTTTTCCGCTCCGGAATGCCCTGATAGTAGGAGGGATAATTCTCATCCTGACCCTGATTAATTTAATATCCCTTCCTCATCCTTTATGGTTCAGCGTTTTGAGCCTGTCGGTTTTACTTCCTGCTGCTTATCTGGGAGGAAAAATCGGGATGAATTTCAGGAAAGTATAAAGTTCTTTTCAAACCCTCTTCCGGAATTTTAGTTTTTATCAAAAAAATGACAAATGAATAAAACCTTAAAACTCATTGAATGCCCAAGGGATGCAATTCAGGGATTTCCCCGCCCGATAGGTACGGAAGAAAAAATCCAGTATCTCAATCAATTGTTAAAAGTGGGATTCGATACACTGGATTTCGGTAGTTTTGTGTCTCCAAAGGCGATTCCCCAAATGGCCGATACCGCTGAGGTGCTGTCTCATTTAGACTGGCAGAATTCCGGTACGAAGTTGCTGGCAATTATTGCGAACCTGAGGGGAGCTGAAGAAGCATGTCAGCATCAGGGAGTCAGGTATCTGGGATACCCGTTCTCTGTATCTGAAACGTTTCAGCTAAGGAATACCCAAAAAACAATTGCAGACTCTATGAAGCTCATAGAGGAAATGCAGGCGTTGTGTCAGGACAAAGGGAAAGAACTCGTTGTCTATATCTCTATGGGATTCGGAAATCCGTACGGAGATGAATGGAGTGCCGGAATTGTGGGGGAATGGGTTGAAAAAATCGCAAATGCCGGAGTCAGGATTCTTTCGCTTGCAGATACGGTGGGAAGTGCAGATGAGGCTACGATAGCACAGCTTTATTCCTGGCTGATTCCGGCTTTTCCGGAGGTGGAATTTGGTGCACATTTTCATGCGCATCCGATGGAAAGCAAGAAAAAACTTCAGGCAGCATATGACCACGGTTGCCGGCGGTTTGACAGTGCAATGAACGGAATCGGAGGATGTCCTTTTGCAAAAGATGATTTGGTGGGGAATATCGCTACGGAAAAAGTACTGGAGTTTTGTGCTGAAAATGAAATACTGCTTTCGCTTGATGCGGACGCATTTATGAAAGTAAACCTTACTGCCAGGCAACTATTTGGCTGAAATGAGAAAAACAGAACTGGTGATTTTTGATCTGGATGGAGTATTGGTGCATACCGAAAAGTATCATTATCTGACCTGGAGCAGATTAGCCGAAGAAAACGGGTGGAAATACGACGAAGCGATTGCGGATAAAGTAAAAGGAACAAGCCGGTTGGAATCACTGAATACGCTCCTGGCACTGAACAATCTTCAGGAAAAATATTCACAATCGGAAAAAGAAGCATTCTGCGAAGCCAAAAACCGGCATTATCTTTCTCTGCTTTCCTTTCTGGGGCCTGATTCCGCTACGCCCGGCACTTTGGATATCCTAAATTTCCTCAGGGAAAATCAATACAAAATTGCAATGGCTTCCTCAAGCCGGAATGCACAATACATCGTGGAAAAACTGGGGATTGCGGATTATTTTTCCCTGATTCTGGATGGAAATGAAGGATTTCCCTCCAAACCTGCGCCTGATATCTTCCTTGTCTGTGCAAAAAAATCGGGTGTAATGCCGGAGAGTTGCCTTGTCATTGAGGATTCACCGGCGGGAATAGCTGCAGCAAAAGCCGCAGGAATGCGTTTTTTTTATTATTCTGCTTTCTCCGAAACGGAAGAGTGTTTTTCGGATTTAAGCATCATCAAACAGAATGTATAATAAAAAAGCAAGGGAACCCTGCCTTTGAAGAGCGGAAAACGGGATTCGAACCCGCGACCCTCAGCTTGGGAAGCTGATGCTCTACCAACTGAGCTACTTCCGCTTTTACGCCTACAAATATACTAAAGAAAACTGGCTTTTGTCAATATGTTTTTTGTTTTTTTAGCAGATTTACAGGGAAACATTTCACTTTTGTAAAAAAAACCTTCTTTTTTGTAACCCATTAGGGTACTTTACGTTAATTAATACAAATTTTTTGTTTTACCTCATCAATTTTTTATTAAAAAATGTTATACTCAATTTTATTAGGCATTGCAATTTTCTGGGTTACAAGTAAAATTATGAACCTGCGCGGGTGGGGATTAATCATGAATACGCTGTTTGTCATTGCCGGTAGCATGGTTGGAAAATGGGTGCTGAATATAGTGGGCTTTGGCGTTGGAGGGAGTTTTATTCCTTCTCTTATTTCCGGCGTAATTGGCTGCTGTGTAGTAGTGCTTGCAATCCGGGTACTGAATAAATAATACGTAAGCTACTAAAAAACATAGATTAAGACTATCAGGTTCAGCCCTGATAGTCTTTTTTATTGGGTATAGTCAAATGGAATAAAGAAACTACTGACATACCTGCCAGTAGTTTTTGGGAAAGGGAAGAAGGGATAGAGCTGTATAAAATTAAAAAAAGGGTAAATAAGATAAACAGAAATATAAGTTTAGGGTAGGTTTTTTAATAGCATAAAGTTTATTGTTTCTCTCTATAAAAGTATTTCTCTGTTTTCTTCAGGTAAGTTGGTAATTCTCTGTTTATGGAAATAAGGGTAATATCGTTAAGGGCCTGAAACTATCGCTAATGGCATAAAAACGCGTAGTGATAGTTTCATTATTGATGGATACTTCAGGATTCTGAGTGTTGGTGAAATATTTTATACCGAAAACAAGGTTAGAAGTACTCATTATTTTTAAGCGCTGTATTACAATTTTGGTGCTGTTACTGTCGGGTAAATCATACACAACTAAAAAATCAGAAGCGTTCGAAGGAATTGTCAGTTCTGCTAAAGCGCAACCGTTATTTCCACTAACGATGCCTATCAGCTGAAGACTGATTTTGTTTGCTTCGATTATGTCTTCAAAACTTATATCCGCAATCACAATCACCAGTCCGCTATCTGCTCTCAGGGTAAATACCGGAGATTGTGGCTCTTCACAGCTTTTCACCTGTAAGGAATAAAAAAACACATTCCTCAGCTCATACTCAAGTGTCACCCGGCTATTCTGAACCGACTCATTGAGTTTTTGATAGGTTCCTCCGGAGGAAGAAGGCCCATCTTCTGATAGTTTATTCAAAACATACTCACTGCAACCGGAAGCTTCTTTAAAAGAAACGTTGAGTTGCTCATAAACAATGTTTTCAATTTCCAGCCCTACAGGGTTATTGATAGAATTTCTGAAAAGTTGTTGTCCCATAAGTAATAAATAGTGGATATAATAATTTATGACAAAAATAAATGCAGTGTTTTTTTAATTTAATTACATTTTAATACCTTTGTTCCGTTGTTTGTACCTGTTCTAATCTGCCTTTTTGTTGAATAATAAAACAATTTACTGATTTTCAATATTAAAAAAAGGTATTTCATTTTTTAAATGTTCCTTTTAGAGTGGTTTATTTAATTAAAAATTTCACTGGAATACTCATACAGCTCAAAAAATCAATGAACTCGCAAAAAAATATATATTGCTTTAGATACTTGTACAAAGATAGGGAGTGGTTTATGGGC
>JAIBAH010000027.1 GCA_019695295.1 Bacteroidia bacterium
GACAGAATAAATAAAACCGGAACACCTTCAAAATGAAAGCACCCCGCTCTGTTTTCATCCGAATACGTTTTATGAAAAATTACACTCACAATTTTCCAGACATCCCAGTATCTGAGTGATTTGTTTCTCTTTGAGAGAGTAGAAAATATTTTGTTTTTCCCGTTCGGATTGCAGGATTCCTTTTATCTTCATATTGTTAAGATGATGGGAAAGGAGTGATTGCTCGCACTGAATCATCGTACAAATATCATTCACACACAAACGCTCATGATTGCTCAGTAACTCTATAATCGCAAGGCGGGTCGGGTGGGCTATCGTTTTTAGGATAAAAGCCACTTTATCCAGTTTATCGTTTGTCAGCATCATGACTATTCTTTATTATTACCCGTATTGATTGTGTCGCTTTCCGAATAAAAAGTCAACTCATCCTTATAGAAGAGATGCAGCCATATAGAGCGGGAAAGCCGCAGACTGTACGGGAATATCAAAAGCAAAACGCCCGTCATAATAAATGCCCCCGTAACGAGTTTGTCTATATCAAAGCCCCATACAAGCCACCAAATCAAAAAGAAAATACTCCCTCCGATTCCCACATTTAACCCGTAGCTCACATACATTGCTCCGTAATAAAAGCCCGGCTCCAGAAAAAAAGGCTGTCTGCATTTAGGACAATGCTGAGGCATGTTGATAATGTTTTTCGGATTATAGGCTGCTCCCTCAAATAAATCTCCCTCATGGCAGCGGGGACATTTCAGAAAAAAAATATTTTTTAGCTTTTTCAGCATATCGTTATCGGGTTTTGAAATGATCAGGCGTTACTTTTAACGATTTTTTCCAGTTGAGAAGCAGGCACTACTCCGGATTGTCTCCACAACATCTTTCCGTTTTTGAAAAGCATGAGGGTAGGCACTGACTGTACCTGATAGGTCGCGGATACCTGCTGATTTTTGTCCACATCAATTTTAATAACCGTTACTTCATCCCCTACATTGTTTTTTAACTCCTGCAAAATCGGTCCCATCATTTTACAAGGGCCACACCAGGTAGCAAAAAAATCTACTAAAACGGGTTTTTCAGATTGAATAATTTCAGAAAATGTTGCCATAAATATTGTTGATTAAAATAATAAATGAATATATGTTCATATTTACATTTAAACGAAATTCCTGAAGAAAAGTTAGAATTAAGAAAAAATATATATCAATAACTTTTTTGTGTTTATTTTTGCAGAATAATCATGAAAACAATTATCGAAGTCCATAAAGAAGGTCAGTACACAGGGCATAGCGGCAGTATTTACGCAATGGTAGCAGATACTGCCCGTAATTTACTCTATACAGCCGGAGATGACGGGATTGTTGTGCAATGGAATGTGGAGGAAGGGGATACCGGAAAAGCGGTTTTTCGTACCGATAATGCCATTTATTGTATGAAGCTTTCTGCCGGCGGCAAATGGATTATCGTGGGTACACGGGATGGAACCCTCTATATCATTGAGCCTTTTGAAAAAAAAATAGTCCATATTTTACGAAAATTTACCCTGAGTATATTTGCGCTTTATACTGACGAAAACGACTCCAAACTCTGGATTTTATGTGCCGAAGGAGTGGTAATTCTGCTGGATATACACACTCTCAGGGAATTGCATGCCTTCAGGATTGGAGAAAAAAATCTCAGGAGTATCATTCCTTACGGCGATTCGTATCTGACAGGCTCCGGCGACGGAAAGATTTATCAGATTCACAAGGAATCCCTCGAAACAGAAAATAGCTGGCAGGCGCATAATAATTCGGTTTTTTCGTTATATCTTACAGAAAAAGGAGATACACTGTTCAGCGGCGGAAGGGACGCATATCTGAATCGCTGGGACGCTCTTGCCGGTTTTATTCCGCTGGCAAAAATTCCGGCCCATAATTATACGATTAATGATATAACGGCTTCTCCTGATGGAAAACTGCTGGTTACGGCGAGCAGGGACAAAACGATTAAGGTTTGGGATTCCGAAAACAACACCTTACTCAAAGTAATCGATTTTGCCAAAAATCAGGGACATTTACACAGTGTGAATAAAATTTGCTGGTTAAGTGCCAATAATATATTAATTTCGTGCGGGGATGATAAACGCATTATAAAGTGGAAAATCTCTGCTTCAAATTTTTAAATAATTCATCAGACTTTAAATATATTTTTTTTAATACAATGATTACACCGATTGAGATAAGACAACATACTTTTAGAAAAAAAACGCTTGGGGGATATGATATAGAAGAAGTACAACAATTTTTGAGCAGCCTTTCTATGGACTGGGAAAAGCTCATCGAGGAAAACCGTAAGGTGAATTCTGAACTGGAAAAAGTACAGGCAAAATATAACAGCCTCAAAGAAGTGGAAGGAATGTTGCAAAAAACCCTGCATCAGGCCGAACAATCCACAAAGGATACCTTAGAGAATGCCCGTAAAAGAGCTTCGCTGATTATCAATGAAGCGGAAGCAAACGCAAGGGAGGTCGTTCGTCAGGGAGTAGAACAAAGAAACAATATTGACAGGGAAATTTCGGAACTCTGCGAAAGAAGGGATGAAATCCTGATGCAGCTTCATATTTTCCTGAAAACGCAAACGGACAGGCTGGCGGGTTTTGGTAAAAAGAATACAAACTCCGGTCAGACGGAAAGTAAAAACAGAATTGAAACTCCGGGCGGGTTATTCAATGATTCCGGGAACGGAAACGGAGAAAGCAAAAATGTGGATGATATCGTTGAACAATTATAACGCATGAAAGAAAAACTCACGGAATCTCATAAATACCGGGTCTGGCAACGGAATCTGCTCCGAAATGGCCTTACAATACATGGAGTAGAAGAATTATATACCAAACACAGGCATAACGGAGAGGTTTTATTCTCGCTGGTAAATCTGGACGCAAGCCTTCCTGAAGGGGGTAAAATCCTGCCGCTGTGTATGATTAAAGGCGAAGTCGTTACTGTACTGGTTTGTTTTATCGAAAAAGAAACCAAAGAAAGATTCCTACTGCTGGTAAAACAGCGCAGAATTTGCGACGGAAGTATGCTGTACGAGCATCCGGCAGGAATGGTGGATAAAGATGATAAGCCGCTGGCGGTGGCAGTAAAAGAAGTAAAGGAAGAAACCGGCCTGATGGTTACCGAAGAGCAAATAATCGCCCTGAATCAGGAACCTTTGTATCCCAGTACAGGCACCTGTGATGAGGCGATGTACTTTTTTTGCTGCGAGCTGGAGATGTCACACTCAGAAATGGATGCCTATCACGACAAAATCATGGGTGTGGAGCACGAAAACGAAAGCATCATCACGGAAATTGTGCCACTGAAAGACGCGCTTAGGCTCATTACCAACACCAACGGATTGCTCAATATCTATATGTATTTACAGTACAAAGGGGAAATCCGGATATGAGTTTTATTACAAAAAACATGTAACTCATTCATTCACAGGGCAGGCGTTAACGTTTGCGCTATGAATGAGGCGAAATTTTATCCCGTTCATTGTATAGCCCCGATTAATCCTCAAACATCACTTCATTTTCCTGGGCATGCCCGTTACCGTTCAGGGAAAAAGGAATTTTTTTGGAGGTTTTTACCCCTAACTCCCGAAGTTTTTCTGCTCTGTTGAGAAGGCTGTCTCTACCCGTTGATAGCCTGTGAACCGCTTTTTCGTATCCGTCAGTTGCATTTTTCAGGCCTTTTCCAACTTTCTCCAGTTCCTCCGTAAACATCATGAATTTATCATAAAGCATTCCTCCCTGACGGGCAATTTCTGAAGCATTTTTATTTTGTTGCTCCAGTTTCCAGATAGAGGAAACGGTTTTCAGGGTTGCCAGTAAAGTCGTAGGACTTACAATCACGATTTTTTTCTCAAATGCCTGATAAAACAAATCGGGTTTGAAAGAGATTGCGGCACTGAACGCCGACTCCATGGGCATAAACAAAAGCACAAAATCCGGCGAAAATAAACCGGTAAGAGAAGTGTAATGTTTTGCACTCAATTGTTGTACGTGTTGCGAGATGGATTCTACATGTTTTTTCATAAACGCTCTTTTTTCGATTTCTGATTCTGCGCTGGAATACCGCTCATAAGCCGTAAGAGAAACTTTAGAATCTATAATCAGGTGCTTGTTGTCAGGTAACTGTATGACAATATCAGGCTGTAACCGATCGCCTTCTTCATTTTTCAGGTTCATCTCCCGGGATTGTATGATGAATTCTTCGCCTTCCCTCAATCCGCTATTTTCCAGAATTTTAGTCAGTACCAGTTCGCCCCAGTTACCCTGGGTTTTGCTTTCTCCCTTCAGGGCTTTGGTTAGGGAATGAGCCTCTGAAGAAAGTTGCTGGTTGAGTTTCAGCAGGTTTTCCAGTTCCTTTTGAAGGTGAAACCGCTCCCTCGCTTCATTTCCGTAAGACTCCTCCACTCTTTTTTCAAAACTGGTAATGGTTTCCCGTAATGGCGTCAGCATCTGACCGAGTTTTTCCTGGCTCGATTCTGTGAGTTTCTGGGTACTTTCCTGTAATAATTTATTGGCGGTATTTTCAAACTCCGTTTGCATTTGTTTCTGAAGTTGCAGAAAAGCCAGTTCTTTTTCTTCCATTTTCTGACTCATGGCAGACTTTTCAGCAATAAGCCGGGCATTATCCGTATGAATACGAAGCATCTGAAGCTGCTGCATTTTCATTTCTTCCTGAGCGGCACTTAATTCCGCATCTTTAGCCGACAATAATTTTTTTACGGCATACGCCTCCGCCATCATAATCGATTGCTCATGATTTCGTTTCTTTTCACGCCCATTATTCATCACCCAAAAAACAATCCAGGAGAAAATCACTCCACTAAACAAACCCAAAATTATATAAATCAACATGATATATGACTGGTTAATCGTTTGGTAATTAAGAAAATTAATATTTCAGGAATACATCGCACAACCGGACGTTAAAAATAGGGTATTTAATTCGAAAAACAAATTTTTATTGTAAAAATTTTATCTGTTCCGGAGTGAAAAAAGTATGTCGGGGCAGAGATTCAAAAAAATTCTGCCTGAGAGCCGAAAAAATATTAATTTTGCAAAAAAAATAAAAAATTAATATCTCAGCTTATGCGTTCATTCTTAATAGTATGTATTTTAGCTTTTTTGAGTTTTACTTTTTTCTCCTCCTGTAACCGCAGAGAAAACACCGAAGAGGAATTAATTGTAAATTACCTGAAAGACAAAGGCCTGGATAGTAAAGCCATAAAGACAGAAGAAGGTGTTTATTACTACATCCAAACTGCCGGAAACGGCGAAAAACCAACGATAGACTCCAAAGTGACAGTGGATTATAAAGGGTATCTTTTAGACGGTAAAGAATTTGATTCCTCTTATTCTCTTGCCGAAAAACCCGCTTTTTTCCTTTATCAGGTCATTGAAGGCTGGCAAATCGGGATTCCCTATTTTGACAAAGGCTCAAAAGGCTCGCTCTTTATCCCATCCCGTTATGCATACGGAAAAAATCCTCCTTCCGGAATTCCCAAAAACGCAATTTTGATTTTCGATATCGAATTATTAGACATTCAATAACATTTTTCCAAACGGTTGAGTTATAAACTGATTATACTATTATACTAAATCGCCATGCCAAAAATTTCATCCCGTGCGGAAATCATGCCCGCATCTCCCATCAGAAAATTAGTGCCCCTTGCAGAGGACGCTCAGAAAAGAGGAAACAAAGTATACTTTCTCAATATCGGTCAGCCGGATATTCCCACACCACCGGAATATTACGAAGCAATCCGCAAAGCCAATCTGGAAGTACTTGCCTACAGTCATTCTGCCGGAAATGAATCACTTCGGGCCAAAATTGCGCAGTATTATACCCGCCTGAACCTGCCGGTTACGACCAATGAAGTAATCGTAACGACCGGAGCTTCAGAAGCCCTGTTGTTCATCTTTATGGCCTGCCTCAATCCCGGGGATGAAATCATAGTGCCTCAGCCATTTTATGCAAATTACAATAGCTTCGCCCTGACAGCCGGCGTAAAAGTAGTTCCAATTACTACCTATATCGAAAATGACTTTGACCTTCCGGCAATCGAAACCTTCGAGTCCCTGATTACCCCCAAAACCAAAGCCATTCTGATTTGTAATCCAGGTAACCCCACAGGTATTCTCTACTCTCTGAAAGCCCTCGAAAAACTGAGAGACATCGTTGTAAAACACGACCTTTATCTCATCGCAGATGAAGTGTACAGAGAATTTGCCTATGACGGACACAAACATCATTCCGTATTTTCCCTTTCCAATCTGGAAGAAAAAGCAATCGTAGTGGATTCCATCTCCAAGCGGTTTTCCGCCTGCGGTGCAAGAATCGGCTGCGTGGTTACCCACAATAAAGAAGTATTGAACGCAATCATGAAATACGCTCAGGCCCGCCTTTCCCCGCCCACGATGGGACAAATCGGTGCCGAAGCCGTATATGACCTTCCGCCTTCTTTTTATGAAAAAATCATTACGGAATATTCAGAAAGAAGAAATTTCCTTTTGGGAGAACTTCAGAAAATGGAAGGCGTTTTATGTCCGGAAGTAAACGGAGCCTTTTATGCCATGGTAAAATTACCGGTGGACGACGCCGAAAAATTCTGCCGGTGGATGCTCGAGTCCTTCTCTTACAAAGGAGCTACCGTAATGATGGCCCCTGCCAACGGGTTTTATGCAGACCCTTCTTTGGGAAAAGACGAAGTGAGAATCGCTTACGTCCTCAAAAAAGAAAACCTTGCCGCAGCAATGGAGTGCCTTGCCGAAGGGCTTAAAGTGTATCCCGGAAGAACGATTCCTGTAGGGGAAAAAGCCATGAGTTCAAAATAAATTCAATTTTTGTGAACGAGCACTTTCTCCTCCGGACGATTGACCTTGCACTCAAAGCAGACAGCCGGACTTTCCCCAACCCGAAAGTAGGCGCACTGATTGTGCATAATGACCGGATTATCGGAGAAGGATTTCACGAATATGCAGGCGGACCTCATGCCGAGGTGAACGCTGTGGCTGCCGTAAAGGAAAAACACCTTCTTCCGGAGTCAGTCATATATGTAAGCCTGGAGCCCTGCAATCATTACGGGAAAACCCCTCCGTGTACAGGGTTAATTCTGAACCATAAAATCCCGAAAGTGGTCGTTGGCTGTGTAGATCCCAATCCTTTGGTGGGCGGGAAAGGCATTGAATTTCTCCAACAAAACGGCGTTCAGGTAGAAATTGCGGAAAATCAACTTCCTTTTCAGGAAATCAATGCCCCTTTCTTTATCAATCAGCGTGAAAAACGGCCGTACATCGTCCTCAAGTGGGCCGAAAGTGCCGACGGATTCATTGCGCCTCTGCCTCCGGCTCCTTTTCCGATAACGGGGCTGGAAGCACAGGTTTTTTCTCACTCTTTGAGGGCAAAACATCATGCCATTATGATTGGCCGCAAAACCGCCGAAATTGATAACCCGTCTTTGACAAACCGACACTTCTACGGACGCTCTCCTATCAGAATTGTTTGGGATAAAAAATTGAAACTCCCTACCGGATTGAAACTCTTTCAGGACGGATTGCCGACCCTTGTTTTGAATGCAATCCAGGAAAAAAAAGTGGATTCTGTTCAGTTTTTTGTCCCTCCCTCAGAAGCATGGACTGATATCAAAAAAATGAGTGAAGTATTATTCCAGTCTTTGGGGATTTGTAGTATAGTAGTTGAAGGAGGTACAAATCTGCTGAGTCAGTTTCTTGACTGTGGATTCTATGATGAAATATACCGTTTTGTGGGAAAAGTGCACCTTTTTCAGGGAGTACCAGCACCCAAAATTACAACCCCGTTGCCTTTTTCTGGTTTTTCTTTGGGAGAAGACAGGGCTTTCAGGTATTATAAACCGATAGGCTAACTTTTCACCCTCAGCTATTGTTAGTTTTATGCTTTCTCTTTTTCAGCCATTTTCTTCCGATTCTAATCACTGCCTGCTCACTCAGGCTGACGGGACACCGCTTCCCAATGCAGAAGTCGTGTTTTATCCTGAATTTTACCCCTACTCAGAAAGTAGCATTCTGTTTGAGCAGTTGATGCAGGAATTGAAATGGCAACAAAATCATATTACCTTTTATGGAAAAAAAATCCCTGTACCCCGACTTGAAGTATGGCATGGAGATTCGGGAAAAACCTATCAGTATTCCGGAAACCGCTTTGAGCCTCAGCCCTGGACCGATTTATTATCCAAAATAAAAGAAAAAATCGAGAAAGAAACCGACTCCTCCTTCAACAGTGTGCTTATTAACCTCTACCGCAATGCGCAAGACAGCGTAGGTTGGCATAGTGACGACGAACCCGAATTAGGTACGAATCCAGTGATTGCATCCTTAAGTCTGGGCGCAATCAGAAAATTCCGGTTGAGATATATCCATGACAAAACGATTAAAAAAGAAATTTTGCTTCCAGCCGGAAGTTTGTTGATGATGAAAGGAAATACCCAACATCATTGGCAACACGAAGTACCCAAAAGCAGAACGCCGTCTGCCCCCAGAATCAACCTCACTTTCCGGAATGTATTTACTTAACCCTATTCAATCACGATTAATTCCCGTACCGACGGCTCTTCTTTTTAGAAAGCAAAGCCCTGGCCCCAATCGGTAAGGTCAAAAAGTTTTTCATGAATTCCGGAAGGTATATTTTCGGCAGGCAATAAGGTGTCCCCTTTTTCATCCAATTTTATTGATTTCGCTTGGAGATGGTTTCTTTTTTGCGTTAGTTTGCACTACATTTATAGTTGCGAATCGGTTTTTACGGCTCAGACCTAAAATTTCGGAACGCATTTACAAGCATTTATACTTTAATCGCCGTTCTCTGCCAAATTAAACAATAACCAAATCGTTGTGGATAAATCAAAAATAGACTTGTTGTATAGCAATTTAGATCAATATGAAAAAGACCTTTTGCATATTGTCGTATTCGAAAGAAGTTTTTTTTCCGGAAGTCACAAACAAATGGAGTATTCCTTGTGGTCAGGGATACTGCATAATCGAAGTAAATTCTGGCGGCATGATCAATTTACCTCCTTTCATGTGAAGGCGACCCTCAATACATTGAGCAAAATGGAGGTAATTGACGATAAGAAGAGAAAAATTATTGAGCCAATGTATGCCTATTTGTTTTCGTTAATCATGAAAGACTCCTACTTTTCAGAAAATATTGTATCGGCTGTAGGAGGTTTACGTATCAGTTACAGTACAACGATTAATGAATTAATTCGCAACTCCTATTATTTTCTTAACCTGGGAAATATTGAAAATATCGGGTTTTATCTCCAGAAGATTTATGAAAACAAAAAGTATCATGATGAGTTTATTAACCAGAAAATAGGAGAGTCCTGGCTAAACGAAGAGAAAACTTTTCGTAGCCTTCTTCTTCTTGGTGATAGTCTTCTTTATCCTCTGCTTAAAGAGACTGTTTTTAAGAAGGGGCTGCCCGAAAACGAATCCTTCTTACGTTATGAAAACAAGTTTATTACGGACGCTGTCGCATCCACTAATTCTACTGTGCTAAGTGTGTTATTTGAAGGGTGTTTTTTTAGGGGGGACATTAAAGGGATGGAGGATTATTTAAATAGGATTTCTGAAAAATCATGGCACAAACCCGCGAAAACAGCCTGGCTTAAAATGGTTCAGGGGAATCATCTGGAAGCTACCCTTTATTTTGAACAGGCAATAAAGCTTTTTCATAAAGAATATAAGGTAAAAAAGAATTATTTTCAAGATGCCAATGCCGTTTTTTATCATTTCTGCTTATTTATAACTAAAAACACAACAAAATACATAGACATTCTAAAGTATTCAGATAAAATTCAAAGAACAAACCCGTTACAACTTTGTTTTTATATTCAGGCCCTTTATTGTTTGTGCCTCCAAAATCAGAAGGAGTCCGTTATTCGTATTATACAAACGATTGATACGGATACACCTTTAGTTTATTTCACATTATTATGGACACTGGCCATGATGAATGAGAAACCTAATAATATCGCCCTTATGGACGGGGAATTACAAAAGGCAGAAGAAGAAAAAAACCAATGGTTACTTATGGAACTTTTAGCACTCAAAGCAAATTTCCTTCCGGAAGAGGAGAAATATAAGAGTCAGTCCGAAAAACTAAGCAAATCCCTGAATCTTTTTCCCCTCTCCTTCACAAATCTGGGAAAAGAAAAAGAGTGGGAAATGGTTCTGAATGCAATAGACATGATTTTTGCGCCCAAAACTACCGTTAAGACCAAAACCTCCCGATTGGCTTGGGTGGTAAATTTTGAAAGTTTTTCTATTCAGCCAAAAGAACAAACGCTTTCCAAAAACGGAACATGGACAGCTGGTAAAAATATAGCACTTAAGCGATTGAGAGAAGAAGAAACCCCTTTTATGGAACCTCAGGATTATAGTATCAGCAAATGTATTAGAGAATATGAAGAAAGTAGCGGATGGGGATATTATGCAAAAATCTCTCTGGGCTGGGATTACCCTATGGCATTTAAACAAATGGTGGGACATCCTCTGATTTTTTTAGAAAGTGCTCCAGACGTTTCTGTTGAGTTAGTTAGGGAAGAGGTTCAGCTTTTAGTAATAGAGAAAGAGAATCAGTACGAGGTTACTTTATCCGTCGAAAAATTGGCTGAAAGTGGGATAACGATTATCAAAGAAACTCCCACCCGCTATAAACTGTTCGTAGCCCAAAAGGAGCATTTTTTGTTTCATCAGGCAAGTCATGGTAAAAAACTCATAGTTCCCAAAGAAGGAAAAGAAAAACTCTCCAAAATCGTTACTAACTTATCCAAAGTAATGACAGTTCAGTCTGATTTGGGAGAAGAAAATCAGACTTTGCCTGCGATTGATGCCGATAGTCGTATCTATGTTCATTTGTTGCAAATGGGTGAGGGCTTTAGTTTGTCTATGTATTGTAAACCATTTGGTGTTATTCCTCCTTACTTCAAGCCCGGAAACGGTGGAGAAAATGTAATTGCTGTCCTCGAAGGGGTTAGAACCCGGGCAAAGAGAAACCTTAAAGTAGAACTACAAAATTATAAGGAGGTAGAATCTCAATGTCCTACGCTTTCACAGAACTCCAGTGGGGACGGGGTATGGATACTTGAGGATACGACCGAGTGTCTTGATATGTTGACGGAATTAGACCTCCTTTTAAAAGCAGAAAAAATTGTGGTGGAATGGCCAAAGGGGGAAAAAGTAAAAATTAAACATCGTGCTGATTTTAAAAACTTTTCTTTCAATATTCAAAAGAAACAGGATTGGTTTGAAGTATCCGGAGAATTGAAGCTGGACTCAGGGGAAGTATTGGGAATGCAGGAGTTATTAAAATTGATTGACCAAAGTAATAGCCAATATATCCCGATTGCAGAAGGACAATTTCTTGCACTCACTAAGGCTTTTCAGAAAAAACTAAAAGAAATCAGCGGTTTAGTTGGAGAAAAGGGCAAAAAAGGACTTAGAATTCACCCGCTTGCAGCACTTGCAATGGACGATTTTGCGTCTCAGCTTACCAACATAAAAACCGATAAAGCATGGAAAGAGCAGATAGATAGAATCAAGTCTTCTCGTAAACTTAAACCCGAGCTCCCCAAAAATTTTGATGCAGAACTCAGACCCTATCAGACGGAAGGCTTCATTTGGCTTTCTCAATTGGCGCATTGGGGGGTAGGAGCTTGTTTGGCAGATGATATGGGATTGGGAAAAACGGTTCAGGCTCTTGCCGTAATTCTTGCAAGGGCAGATCAGGGCCCTACGCTGGTGGTTGCTCCTGTTTCTGTTTGTAGAAACTGGGAAAAAGAAGCGTTTAAATTTGCCCCTACGCTCACCTCAATTATTTTCACCGGAAGCACCGAAAACCGGAAAGAAATTTTAGAACAGGTGGGTAAATATGATTTATTAATTTGCTCCTATGGACTCTTACAGCAAGAAATAGAATTGTTTAAAGAGAAAAAATATGCTACTATTGTACTTGACGAAGCGCAATCCATTAAAAATCATCAAACAAAACGGGCTAAGGCAGCATTTGAGCTACAAGGTGATTTCAAAATCATTACTACGGGGACTCCAATAGAGAATCATTTGGGCGAATTGTGGTCATTATTTAATTTCATTAATCCGGGTTTTTTGGGAAGTATTCAAGACTTTCAGGATAGGTATGCTTACCCAATTGAAAAACTCAACAACAAAGAAAGAAAGCAACAACTCAAAAAATTGATTTCTCCTTTTATTCTACGAAGAAAGAAAAACGAAGTACTGGATGATTTACCTGAAAAAACAGAAATCACACTTACCGTTCAGCTTTCGGAGCAAGAGCGGGCATTTTACGAAGCACTCCGGCTGAATGCCCTGAAAAATTTAGAAGGAGCCCAGGCACCTGCTTCTGATATCCGCTTTCAAATTTTGGCTGAGATCACTCGTTTACGAAGGGCTTGTTGTAATCCCCGACTGGTCACAAAGGATGTTCATATTGAAAGTGCCAAGCTCAAACTATTTGAGGAAGTGGTAGATGAATTACTCGAAAATGGACATAAAGCATTAGTTTTCAGTCAGTACATTGAACATCTTTCTATTTTAAAGGAACTCCTCGATAGCAAAAATATTTCTTATCAGTATTTAGACGGAAGTACACCTCCTCTCAAACGACAAGAATCCGTAGATGCTTTTCAGCGCGGAGATGGAGATTTGTTCTTAATTAGCCTGAAAGCCGGTGGCACAGGATTAAACTTAACCGCTGCGGATTACGTCATTCACATGGACCCTTGGTGGAACCCTGCCGTTGAAGACCAAGCATCAGACCGTACTCACCGAATTGGGCAGAAACGACCTGTAACGGTGTATAGACTCGTTACAGAAAATACCATAGAAGAAAAAATCCTGGCGTTACACCATGACAAAAGAGACCTTGCGGATAGTCTATTGGAAGGAACAGAAAGTAGCAGTAGGCTAAGTGCGGAGGATTTGTTGAACTTATTAAAACGGTAAGTGTATCCTTTGAAATAAATTTGGAGGAAAGGCAAAAAATATTCAATAGCCTAATTATCAATCAATTTAAAAAAAACACCAATCCTCTGGAAAAAGAGAGATTGGGAATCGCTTTTAGATTTCAAATTATAAGTTATACGCTGGCAAAAAAACACCGATTAGGGGTATTTTTTAACAACCTCTTGAAAACCAAGACAAACGAGGGAGAAAGCGCAAAAAATATTCGAAGGGTTATTTTTTAGCGAACGATTGAAAAGTAAAAACGATTGCAAAAAACAAGATACTCTTTCGCTTTTAGTTGCTTCGTAATAATTGAAAACAAAAAACCTATTCAATCACGATTAATTCCCGTACCGATGACTCTCCCTTCTCTATTTTTAGAAAATAAAGACCCGGATTCCAACCGGTAAGGTCAAAAAGTTTTTCATGAATTCCGGGAGGTACATTTTCGGCGGGCAATAAAGTAAGCTCTTTTCCATCCATACTTATTGCCTTGATTTCCACTCTTTCTCCCCCTGTAGATTCCCACAAAACCCTAAGATTCTCCCCTTTTGCTAAAGGATTAGGGTAAAAAGACAAAAAAATTTCTCCGTCTTTATTAAATACTACCTTTTTCCAATTGCTGATAATATATTTATTCGATAGCGTCGAATACATTTTCACTCTGTAATAAGAAGCCCCTAAATAAGGTTGAGTGTCTTTCGTCTGATAATAGGTTAAGCCCCCCGTACAAAAGGCTTCCAATCGTTGTACCTCTGAAAAGGCAACCAAATCCCGACTTTTTTCTACAATAAAATGCGCCGCATCCGGCCCGCAAGGAAACGCCCAATCCACAACGATATGAGTAGGCGTTTTATAAATATCATACTCCCATAAATTAAGCGGCTCATGAACCTCCTGTGCATGAAGAAGAGAGGGTAAGAAAAGGAGGAGGAAGAGGGAGATGGAAATTTGTTTCATACTACTACTTTTTTATTAATAAAACGAAATCAGATAATTTTTAGTTGTATCATTTCAAATATAATTCCCGTACTTTGCATTCAGAATACAAACAGGATGAAATCAGAAGCAACAATCAAACGTTTTCAGAAGCTATTAAAACTAGAGAAAGAAGAAGACCGGAGGATATATCAGGAGATGGTAATGAAACGGTCGTTGAAGGAGCAATGTGAAAACGGGGTGACCTGGTATCCGCTGGCGATTAAGCGGATATATATAGGGATGGCAGAGAAAACCGTAGTGGAAGTCGTGCGTACCACACAATTGGGAAAGCCCCATGTATTTCAATCGGGGAGTACCATCAGCCTGTTCGGTATGGAAAACGACAAACCCTCAGGGATGACCAGCGGAGTAGTACAGGCTCTCAGGGGCGACGAAATGAAAATCATCCTGAATACAGAAGACTTCCCAAACTGGCTTACCGGGATGAGATTAGGCGTTACCCTCGATTTTGATGACAAAACCTACAAAGAAATGGAATCCGCTTTGGTACAATTGCTCGAAGTGAAGCCCAAAACCCGCCTTGCCGAACTTCGGGAAATTATCTGGGGCGACCAGATGCCGGCTTTTAAGCGATGGCACACCGAATTTCAGCATACCAAACTCAACGAATCCCAGCGGAAAGCCGTACAGCAATGCCTGGAAGCAGAAGATATCGCCATCATACACGGCCCGCCCGGAACCGGCAAAACCACCACCATCGTACAGGCAATTGCCGAAATATGCAGACGTGAACCTCAGGTACTCGTCGCTGCACCCAGCAATACCGCCGTGGATTTACTCTGCCTGAAATGTGAAGCGGAAGGACTTACCGTCGTACGCCTCGGAAACCCCGCACGCGTGGACGAAGACATTCAGAACCTTACGCTGGATTCCCGCATTACCCAGCATCCCGATTACTCCGCCCTGAGAAAAATCCGCAAAGAAGCCGAGCAGATAAAAACCAAAGCATTGAAATTCAAGCGGAACTTCGGAGAAGCAGAAAGAAGAGAAAGGCGCGAACTCCTCGATGAAGCATCAGAACTAAAAGGACATGCACATAAACTCGAAGACTATATTCTCCATCAGGTACTGAGCAGCGCACAGGTCATTGCCTGCACCCTTACCGGAGCCGCCCATTCCGTACTCGGGAAAAAACGATTTCATACCGTATTTCTCGACGAAGCCTCTCAGGCATTATCCCCCGCAAGCTGGATTCCCATTTTACGGTCAGACAGAGTCATCTTTGCCGGTGACCACTTTCAGCTTCCGCCAACGGTCAAATTTATCGAAGCAGAAAAAGGAGGGCTGAGCGAAACCCTTTTTGATACCTGTATCCGGAACAAGCAGTCAGACGTAATGCTCGACACCCAGTACCGGATGCACAAACACATCATGTATTTTTCCGGAAAACAATTTTACGAAGGCAAACTCAAAGCAGACGAAAGCGTGAAAAACCGCAACCTCGGCCCCGGATTTCCGCCTGTAGAATTTGTGGACACAACCGGCTGCGGATTTGAAGAACGGAAAAATCCCGACACACTCAGTACTGCCAATCCGGAAGAAGCCTCCCTTTTACTCAAGCATCTTGCCATACTGCTGAATGAAATTACCGCCACGATACCCGAAATTCTGAATCCGGATTTTTCCATCGGAATAATTTCCCCATACAAAGAACAAGTACAGGTAATCCGCGAGCAACTCTGGAACAGTCCGCTTTTTGAACAATACCTCGAATTTATCACCGTGAACACCATTGACGGATTTCAGGGTCAGGAAAGAGACATTGTTTATATCAGTCTGGTACGTTCCAACGAAAACGGAGAAATAGGCTTCCTCAAAGACAAAAGAAGGATGAACGTAGCTTTGACTCGTGCCCGCAAAAAATTAGTCGTCGTTGGAGACAGCGGAACCATCGGAAACTATCCTTTCTACAAGGAGTTTCTGGATTATATTGAAGCCATTGACGCATACAAAAGTGCGTGGGAGTTTAACTATGATTAGGAGTTAAATTCTGAGTCCTAATCCCAGTGCGGCATAACCGCTCAAGGGAGAATGAATATTTTGGAAGTACGTTCTCCTTAAATCCAATGGCAATGATGGATTTTCTGTGCGAATCATTGTATAACCCCATGTCAAAAAATTAAAAGCAAAATTCCCATCGGCAACCCACCTTTTTCCCAAAGAAAGCTGGATCCTTGGAACCACCGAAAATCGGGTGCTAATCGTAGCCGCACTTCCTCCAAAATTACTATTGTTTACGGGGGAAAAATCACTTTGGAATAAATAAGGGTGTGCGGAAAACCCCAGTTGAAGGCATATCTTTTTTACGGAATAAATCCTCCTGAAATAGTCATATCTTACAGAAACAATCCATTCACGTCGGTTTTGTTTTCCAAGATTAATCACGGAATCTGCCTGTTTCAGTAGTATCGGGCTTTCATTATCCGAATGGAAATAAAGACGGCTCAATAAAAACTCATGGGTATTCTTTTTATCCGCATTTAAGCATAGCCCTAAAGAAACTGGATGATGCAGACGAAATGGAATTTCATAACCCGTATAAATAGTGTCTTTTTTTCCCCAGTCAGATTCAGGCATAAAAGCCATATTTCCATAAATCTTTACATCATGACCAAATTCACGCCCCTGTCCCAGTATGTAGCCTGAAAATATTAACAGAAAGCCTAAAAGAAATTGTTTCATCCGTTTTTTAATACAAAGAAATCAAAAAAAATGATTCTTTGAAATGCAAAATTTTTAGTCCAAAAAAAAATCGCTGCCGGATTCACATCCAACAGCGATATGCTTACGCTCACCCTGTAAAACAAGTTAATTGACGATAATTTAATTAAGTAGAATTATTGGGTTTACTCCTTTAATTATCTCTACCATTTAATTACACGACAAAGGTAGGGGGTTCATTTTGGGAAAAACATGATTTAAATCAGGTTTTCAGATGATAAAAATCATTGTTTTTTATAAAAATAAAACAAGAAATTAATAATCAATCATTTACAAATAATTTAAGAAACAAAGATTTTTGAAAAAAAATAAAAAAATGGCAGAAAAAAATATTTTTCTTAACTTGCATCAAAAAAAGACAAGTGAAACCATATTTTATTGTACTGATATTGAGTTTTGGGTTGTTTTCAGGTTGCAATGAAGCCCGGGAAACTCCTGTTACTAAACCGGACGGATTATTATCCGAACAAAAAATGGTAGAAGTACTCACCGATTTTCAGCTTTCCGAAGCGGTTGTAAATCAAAGAGCCGGCCTAAGGCAGGATATTCGTGCGAAACAAAAACAGGTATATGCGGACGCAATCCTGAAAAAACATGCACTGAACCCCCGTTTATTCTGGGACAGTTACAATTATTACATCACTCAGCCTGAAATACTGGACACAATTTACGCACAAACCCTGAAAGCACTGGAAGCCAAACTCCCTGCAGCAAAGGAAGCAATGCAAAAAAATCCTCCGGCTGAGCCCCGCGATATTATGAACGTCCCGGCAACTCTTCCCAAAGCCGATAATCCCGCCCTGAATCAGCAGGACAACAAGAAAAAATAAAGGATTTTCAATTCTTTTGTCCGGATTATTTCTAAAAGAGGGCTTTTTCCGTTATCTTTGCCCCTTCGTTTTTTCAGACGAGCATTTTTTGTATATTTATTTTATGAAAGTTTCATATAACTGGCTTAAATCCTTACTGGATTTCCCCTACACTCCTGATGAATTATCTGTAATACTAACCGGCTTAGGGTTGGAAATCGAAGGCATTGAACCCATCGGTGGAAAAGAGGTGTCTTTTGAAAAAGTCGTAACCGGAGAAGTACTTACCGTAAGACAGCATCCCAATGCAGACAGGCTGAGATGTTGTACTGTAAGCGTAGGAGGACCTGAAATACTCAGTATTGTGTGTGGCGCACCCAATGTAGCCGAAGGGCAGAAGGTAGGCGTTGCCATCGAAGGAGCTATTTTAAACCCCACAGGCAGTACAGAACCCCTGAAAATCAAAAAAGGAAAAATCCGGGGAGAAGAATCTCAGGGAATGATTTGTGCAGAAGACGAGCTGGGACTTGGAACCAATCACGACGGGATTATGGTTTTACCGGCGGATACTCCTTTGGGCGTGCCCCTCGAAAAAATCCTTTTCCCGATTACCGATACTCAGCTCGAAGTGGCAATCACTCCCAACCGGATTGATGCGGCTTCTCATTATGGAGTGGCGAGAGATATTTCCGCTTATTCTGGCCTGCCCCTCACTTTTCCGGAGATATTCCCCGCCGAAAAATGTACTGGAAACAATCCGGTAAAAATCACCATTGCAGACGAAGATAAATGCAGGCGGTATTCCGGAATTTATATAAAAGGCGTAACCGTAACAGATAGCCCGGAATGGCTTAAAGAAAAACTTACTGCCGTAGGCCTTCGTCCCATCAATTCAGTAGTGGATATCACCAATTATGTGATGATGGAACTCGGGCAACCCTTGCATGCTTTTGATGCGGATAAAATAGCCGGAGGCGAAATCATCGTTCGCACATTGCCGGAAACCGGAAAGTTTGTAACGCTTGACGAAAAAGAAAGAACGATTCAGGCAGAAACCGACCTGATGATTTGTGACAGGCAAAACCCCTTGTGTATAGCCGGCGTATTCGGAGGGCTGCATTCAGGAGTAACCACCGAAACCCGCAATATTTTCCTGGAATCTGCCTATTTCGACGCTACTACAGTACGAAAAACGGCCAAAAGACTGGGAATCAATACAGATTCGTCCTTCCGCTTTGAGAGAGGAGCCGACCCCAATATGACAATTCCGGCCTCGCTGAGAGCCGTGAAGCTCATTACAGAAATCGCAGGAGGAGTCCCTTCTGAAATCAACGAGGTAAAACTTGCCGAATTTCCTCCTTTTGAAGTAGAATTATCCATCCCCAAAATACAGTCACTGATTGGCAAAAAAATCCCCAAAGCAGAAATTGTAACGATTCTTCACCGCCTTGAAATGCAGACAGAGGAAAAGGGAGAAGATACATTAATGGTGAAAGTACCTCAATACCGCGTGGATGTTCAACGCCCTCAGGATATTGCGGAAGATATTCTCAGGGTATATGGATTCAATAACGTAGCTTTTTCTGATAAAATCTCCTTCTCCCCTCAAACCGGCAATCGTCAGAATGTATATCGTCTGTCCCAGCAGGTTTGTAATACGCTTTCCGCTTTTGGGCTGTATGAAATCTGGAACAATTCCCTTACTTCCCGGAAATACGCTTCTGAAAATGCAGTGGAAATGCTGAATCCTCTGAGCGAAGAACTGGCAGTAATGAGAGAATCGCTTTTATGGGGAGCACTGGAAGTCATTCAGTATAATCAGAATCGTCAGAACGACTCCCTTGCGCTTTATGAAATGGGAAAAGTGTACAGAAAATCAGAGAACGAAGGCGGTAGAAAATATCATGAGCAGGAACTGCTTGGCGTTTGGCTTACGGGCGCAAAACATGCTTTTCACTGGGATAATAAGGCACCGGAAACGACGTTGTTTACCCTCACCAAAGTTGTCGAAAAACTTGCAGCAGCACTGAAAATTCAGGGTGAAATCCGGGAAACGAATCATCCGGAAATGGATTACGCACTGGAGTATGTCTCCAAAAAACAAAGCGTTTTTGTATGGGGAAAGGTAAAGCATGAAGCCCAAACCCGTATGGATCTTCGCAATGAGGTATTTTATCTGGTGGGAGACTGGGCAAAAATGGTGAAACTCTATTTTGAGCAAACGGTAATTTATCAGCCCCTTTCCTTATATCCGGGCATCAGCCGGGACATCAGTATGCTTATTCCCGAAAAAGAAACGTATGAGAATATCCGAAAAGCCGTTTTACAGGTAAATCCTCTCATCAAAACGGTAGCTTTACACGATGTATATCGGGGGAAAAATATAGCAGAAGGAAAAAAGAGTTACCTTATTTCGCTGTTTATTCAGGATGAAAATGGTACAATGGGAGACTCCGTAGCGGACAAGATTTGGGAAAAGGTCTGCAAAACGCTCGAAAACCGGATGGGCGCAGAAATCAGAAAAGGATAAGTTTTATCCGGTGATTTTGTCTTTACCGGGTTTACTGATGAAAGTATCAGGACACAGCAATCACGTTATTTACAAATAATGATCAGAAATCCTTCATTTTTGCCGGATTTACTGAGGATATGCTGATTTATATTAATTCGTTTAGCTTATTGGTATTCAGGAGTTTAGTTTTTTTTTCGGAAGAATTCACCCTGAATATTTTGTATAATCGAAAAAAAACACCTAAAATTGTATGCTTGCATACCAAATTGAGTAAATGCAAAAAAAAGATTAATGATTAAATATGAAACAAAGATCACCCGATTTTGATATAAAAACCACCTGGCTTGCGATTTCAAAAATGTACAATATCCGGGCGCAGAAAGAAGATATCACAACCAATATTGGATTTGCACTTATTCACATAGACGAGGAGGCAGGGACACCTGCAACCAAAATTGCGCCGCTGATGGGTATGGAACCCAGAAGCCTGACACGAATGCTTACAAGTCTGGAAGAGAAAGGACTGATTTACCGTAAATCCGGAGAGAAAGATGGAAGAATTGTACGGATTTTTCTGACAGAACTGGGGAAGGAAAAGCAAAGAGTAGCGAAGGAAGTTGTACTGAATTTCAATAAGGCAATTTACAATTCCGTTCCGCTCAAAAAGCTAACGGTATTTTTTGAAGTGATGGATTCGATTAATGAGCTGGTAAAAGAAACGGCCACTTATTATCAATCGGTATATGCTACTGAGGTTAAAGAAAAAGTAGAAGAATAAGCCATGAAAAAACTGCTGATTTTATGGATTGGGATTATTTTTTGTCTGTGCCTGTACAGTCAGAATATCCTTTTCAGCAGTGCCACGGAATACATGGAAATCAAAAACGGGGTTCTTCAGTACAGGGTTACAACCTACACCTACAGCAATCCGGTCAGTAGTGTTCCGACGGGCTCTGATACAAGGGTTATATTCTCTCAGTATTTGCTCAAAGGCAAAACGCTCAAAAGACTAAAAACCATTATAAGGAGAAGTAATTTTTACAGCCTGCCCGCTGAATGTGGGGCTTCTCCCAAAGAAAGGCACTATCCGGAATCCCTGATGATAGAATGGAAGGGACGAAAACATAAAGTCAGTTTCAGAAGTCATCCGGAATACCCCGCACCTTACGGGTATGAAAAAATCAAATCTGAAATATTTAATGAAATAGACAGAATAAAATAATGGGAATGGGAGGGATTAAAAAGAGCGGCTTTCCCCGGAAGTGGAGTAAAGCCGCTTTGTTTTTGCCTGAATGAATCCGTTTTTATTTATAGCTTCTCTGAGTAAGTTTCACATTTTCGAATACGAGGTTTTCCTTATGAAGGCTTTCTTCTACACCTGCACCTTTGTATTCCCATGCCGCCGCATAGCAGAAGTCCTCATCGTTTCTTAATGCCTCCCCTTCCGGAGTCTGATGGTCTTCACGGAAATGTCCTCCGCAGGATTCATCTCTGTGATAAGCATCCTGAATCATGAGTTTGCCCAATTCAAAGAAGTCTGCTACTCTCCACGCCTTTTGCAGCTCAGGATTGTAATTTTCGTTTGAGCCGGGAATATTTACATTTTGCCAGAATTCCGTTTCCAGGGCTTTCATCAGCCCCATTGCTTTTTGCAACCCGTCTTTGGTACGGGAAATTCCGCAATAGTCCCACATGATTTTTCCTAATTCTCTATGAAAATCATCCACCGTTCTTTTTCCTTTGACAGAAAGAAGATGGTCTGTCATTTTTTTCGTTTCTTCTACTGCCTCCTGAAACGCCGGGTGGTCTGTAGTTACTTTTCCGGCTTCGCTTAGTCCGAGGTCACCGGCAAGGTAATCCCCGATAGTAAAAGGAATCACAAAGTAACCATCCGCAAGTCCCTGCATTAATGCACTTGCACCCAGACGATTGGCTCCGTGGTCTGAGAAATTGGCCTCTCCCAGTGCATAGAGTCCGGGAAGGGTCGTCATCAGGTTGTAATCCACCCAAAGTCCGCCCATCGTGTAATGCACTGCCGGGAAAAGCACCATCGGCTCTTTGTAGGGGTCCCTGTCAGTAATCAGCTTGTACATATCAAAAAGATTGCCGTATTTGGCTTTGATTGAATCTTCCCCTAGGCGTTTGATAGCGTCTCTGAAATCGAGGTACACGGCATCTCCGGTTTTGAGAACAGAATGGCCCTCATCACACATCATTTTGGCATTTCTTGCAGCAACGTCCCTTGGAACGAGGTTACCAAAAGAAGGGTATTTTCTTTCCAGATAATAATCTCTTTCATTTTCAGGAATTTCATTGGGATGACGGAAATCGCCTTTTTGTTTAGGCACCCAAACCCTTCCGTCATTTCTGAGTGATTCGGACATCAGGGTTAATTTAGACTGATGCGTACCCATTACCGGGATAGAGGTAGGGTGAATCTGTACGTAACAGGGATTTCCAAAGAATGCTCCTTTTTTGTGGGCGCGCCAGGCAGCAGTCACGTTGGAGTTCATGGCATTGGTAGAAAGATAATATACGTTTCCGTATCCGCCGGTACAAAGCAGCACTGCGTCAGCAGCATATTTTTCTACTTCTCCTGTAACTAAATTTTTGGCGATAATTCCTCTTGCTTTTCCATCCACAACCACTACATCGAGCATTTCGCGGCGGGTATAGGATTTTACTTTACCCAATCCAATCTGACGGTTCAGTGCGGAATAAGCACCCAGCAAAAGCTGCTGGCCTGTCTGTCCCCTTGCATAAAAGGTACGGGATACCTGAGCACCTCCGAAAGAACGATTATCAAGATATCCGCCGTATTCTCTTGCAAAAGGTACTCCCTGAGCCACACACTGATCTATAATATTTACACTTACCTCGGCAAGGCGGTGTACATTCGCTTCTCTTGCACGGTAGTCCCCTCCTTTTATCGTATCATAAAAAAGACGAAATACGCTGTCACCATCATTCTGATAGTTTTTTGCAGCGTTTATCCCTCCCTGAGCAGCAATGGAGTGCGCTCTGCGGGGGCTGTCCTGAAAACAAAAAGTAGAAACATTGTAGCCCAACTCTGCCAGAGAAGCAGCGGCAGAAGCACCGGCAAGTCCTGTTCCGACTACAATAATATGATATTTCCGTTTGTTGGCCGGATTTACCAGTTTTACATTGAACTTTTGTTTTGTCCACTTTTCGGCCAATGGGCCTGCTGGGATTTTGGAGTTTAATTCCATATTTTTATCTTTATATGATTTGTGCGCAAATTTAATTAAATTAACATTTTATCAACGAAAAAGTTTCATTTTTTTTAATACTCAATTAGCAAAGGCCGGTGGGCTGCTTATTCTTAAAACCAGGGGAGCCGCCAAAGAGCAGTTAAGCCCCTAAACAACCGTACCGGAAAACAGGTTATTATTTTTTGTAATCTCCCAATAAGGTATTATTATGACAAAACTCAGTGTAAATATTAATAAAATTGCTTTAATCCGGAATTCGAGAGGAAAGAATATGCCGGACTTATTAAAAGCCGCAGAGGATATTGTACGTTTTGGCGCTGATGGCATTACGGTTCATCCCCGTCCGGACGAAAGGCATATTCGTAAACAGGATGTGTATGATTTGAAAGCAATACTTACCGTTGAACTGAACGTGGAGGGATATCCTTCGCCTGAATTTCTGAAAATGGTGGAGGAGGTAAAACCGGCTCAGGTGACCCTTGTCCCCGACGCACCTGACGCACTCACCTCCAATTCAGGCTGGAATACACTGAAAAACAAGCACTTATTACTTGAAGTAATTATGGGGCTTCAAAACGCCGGAATCAGAACTTCTCTGTTTGTGGAGCCGGATATTGAAATGATAGAAGGAGCAAGAGAAATCGGGACAGACCGGATAGAACTATATACAGAAGACTATGCAGCAGCCTATGCAAAAGGCGACAACTCCGTTGTGGAGTCATATATAAAAGCGGCTGCCTATGCCGGTATGCTGGGCCTGGGAGTCAATGCAGGCCACGACCTGAACCAAAACAACCTGCGATACTTCGCCTCTTTGGTAAGGCCTTTGGATGAAGTATCTATTGGCCACGCAATTGTCTGCGAATCGTTATACGACGGCCTTCAGACCACCCTTGAAAATTACAAAAAATGTCTTTCCGGGATTGAATAATGAAGTAAAGAGAGAGTCTTTACAAAACCTGATTCCCACAAAAAAACAGGCTGTCTTTTACCCAAAGCAGCCTGTTTTTTACAGAAGAGATTGACAATAGTCTTTTCCGGAAAAAATATCCTAATCTACCGGAAAAATTACTTTAAAAATCTTTATTATGAACCATTCTTATTAATCCGTAATCAGCACTTTTCCGCTGTAGTTCAGTTCTCCTCCGCTGACTTTGTACAGATAGACTCCTTTGCTGAACTCAGATACATCGAGTGTACGGATTGTGGTGCCATTTACGTTCCAGACTTCTTTGATTACCACCTGACCTGCGGCATTGTACAGCGTGAAGGTAACGGCGTCATTCTGAATATTGGTTAAAGAAACCTGAAGAACGTCTTTTGCAGGAGAAGGATATACGTGACACTGAGCCTCAAGGGTATTATTGAGTACCAATACCGCTGAGTAACCGACCCCTCCGTCAATATCTACAATTTTCAGACGATACTTATTCGTACCTGAATACGGCTGATTGTCTTCAAAATTATAGTTTTTCTGAGGCAAAGCGGCATTAATAGCTGAAACTTCTCCTAATTTTTCAAAAGAATTTGTAAATGGATTTTCTCTTTCCACCTCGAAATGCTCGATACTTTGCGCTACGGTAGTTGTCCAGAAAAGATGATTTACATCACCGGCTCTTTGTCCGGTAAAGGAGAGCAGTTCTACCGGTAAGGCGCCCTGAGTTCCACTGCCTGAGCCACCGCCGCCACCTGAAAATAAATCCACTTCATATTCCGCATAATAACCGGTAGAGAAATTGCCCAATAGCCAGTTTTGAGCAGTAGAAGAAGCTCCGTTGTCATACTCAACATATCCTGTCGCATTTCGTGCAGGTGCTTCAGGCACACCAGAATGTCCGTCAGAAGTGAGCGGGTTGCCATCCGGGTCAGGATTCGGGGAGAAAGCCCCGTTAATTTTATAGAATTTCAAATCCGTAATCGTAGTTGCCGGAGAAACGGAGCCGTTGATATCATTCAAGTCCTGATTCAAGAAGTAAAACCTTACTTTAACGGGAGTGGTGGGCTGAGAAACAGGATTTACAACCCAGTACCGGTTCATTACATGCCAAAGCGGATTATCCACATAATCGGCAGGAGGGTTTGTGACGTGTGTTGCGGTATTGGAGCTGTAGTTGGAAAGGGTTGCTGTTTGAACAGTAAGTCCGCCCCCAATATTCCCGATGCTGTTTCCGTTTTTGAATACAGACAGAACGATAGTATTGGTGGGAGAGTGATAATAATGAGTCCAGCCCTGATTATCAGTACATTCTGCGTCAGCAATGAGCGTTTGATTGGGGGTACCAAGAATACTGTATCCGGCAAGACTGACTGTAACGTTAAAAGAACAGGTAGCTGTATTTCCGGCTGCATCTGTAGCAGTAACCGTTACTGTAGTGGTACCTATATTGAAAGCACTTCCTGATGCAGGGGAGGCAGAATAAGTTACCCCGGGGCAGTTATCCGTTACTATTGGGGTAAACGTAACGACTGAGTTACATCCTGTCGTTGTAACCGATGGATTGGAAGGACAGGTTATTACAGGTGCTTCAAAGTCGCTGACGGTTATTGTAAATGAGCAGGAAGCCGTCCGGTTGTTTACATCTGTTGCTGTATAGGTTACAGTAGTAACGCCTGTATTGAAAGAAGTTCCGCTCACATTATTTATTCCGGTTGCCGGAGAAGCACCGGTAGTAGCACCGGTTTTTACCCAGGTAACATGCTGAACGCCACAATTATCAGAATAGGTCGCAGCCAGATTGGAAATAGTAGCGGAACACTGACCCAGACTTGTACTTGTTGTCACGTTTCCGGGGCATGTAATAGAAGGATTCTGAAGGTCATTAATAGTAACTGTAAAAGAACAGGTGGCCGTATTCCCGGCATTATCCGTAGCGGTATAGGTTAGGGTGGTAGTACCCACATTAAAGACGGAGCCACTTGCATTATTTAACCCGGTAGCCGGAGAAGATGCGGTTGTGGCACCTGTTTTAGTCCAGGTTACCGACTGAATCCCGCAATTATCAGAAGATACGGCATTGATATTGTTTATATTTGCCTGACACTGACCCAGTCCGGACAGAGTGGTAATATTTCCGGGACAAGTAATAGTAGGAGGAGTTACATCTCCGATTGTAACAGTAAATGAGCAGGAAGCAGTATTATTGGCACCGTCCGTAACCGTATAGGTAACCGTAGTTACGCCTGCATTGAAGGGAGTACCACTTGCGTCATTGATTCCCGTTGCGGGAGAATTTGCAACAGTAGCCCCCGACTTTACCCATGTCACTTTACTTACAACACAATTATCCGCGTATGTTGCAGCAATTCCATTTACAACTGCGCCGGGGCAAGGGGAACTTACTGTAGGCACTACATTGGCAGGACAACTAATCGTAGGAAGAATATTATCATTCACCGTTACGGTAAAGGAGCAACTTGCTGTATTATTGCTGTTATCTGTTACAGTATAAGTAACTGTAGTTACTCCGGCGTTAAAGGAAGTTCCGGATGCATTATTAACCCCGGTTGCGGGAGATGACGCAGTAGTAGCGCCTGATTTTACCCATGTCACGCTACTTACAACACAGTTATCGAAAAAGATTGGCGCAATGCCATTCACGACAGCACTACAACTTGCAGGAGCTACATTTACAGCAAGGTTGGATGGACAAGTCAATGAAGGAGGAAGATTATCCGTTACGGTCACGGTAAAGGAGCAACTAGCCGTATTATTACTATTGTCAGTAGCTGTATAAGTTACAGTCGTTACTCCTGTATTGAATGAAGTACCGGAAGCATTATTAATCCCGGTAGTAGGAGAGGAAGCGGTTGTTGCTCCTGTTTTTACCCATGTAACCTTTTGGATTCCGCAGTTATCGGAATAAGTCGCAGCAATACCATTTACGGTTGCCGTACAGGTTCCCGGACCCACATTTGCCGTTGTATTTGCAGGGCAGGTCAAAGAAGGAAGTATATTATCCGTTACGGTCACGGTAAAGGAACAGGTAGCAGTATTATTACTATTGTCAGTAGCCGTATAGGTCACGGTCGTTACACCTGTATTAAAGGAGGTTCCTGAAGCGGTATTAATCCCCGTAGCAGGAGAAGACGCAGTGGTTGCCCCGGTTTTTACCCATGTAACCCGCTGGATTCCGCAGTTGTCTAATTGAGTGGAAGTGATTCCGTTTACCGTTGCTGCGCACGTTCCCGGAGCAGTATTAGCCGTTTGATTAGAGGGGCAGTTTAGTGTAGGAGGAACTATATCCGAGACGTTTACCGTCACAGTGGTACGGGGGCTCACACATCCGCCCACGGTCTGAGATACATAAAAGGAAGTAGTTGCAGCCAAAGGCCCTGTATTGTAACTCGCTCCCGTTCCGAGCAGTGTTCCACCGGTAGGAGCATTATACCACGAAAAAGTGGCTCCTGCCTGACCCGTTACATTCAAGGTAGCCGATGCATTCGGACAAATTGAGGTATTCGCAGAGGTTGGGGCAGGAATTGCGCCTGAACCTACAGTAAATGAGGTAGGTACAGTAAAACTTCCTCCATTGTAACTAATCACAACAGAAGAGTTATAGGTACCGGGGGCCAGTGAGGTAGGATTAAAGGTCAGGGTAGTGGAACCTGTACCGCCGCCGCTTACAGTACCTGATGTAGGGCTGACAGTAAGGTAAGCAGGAAGGGTAGCGCCTGAACCCAAAATTATGTTATTCAAAAAAGTATCGAAAATAGCCTGCATCTGAGTATTATTCACATAAGCTCCCGCAGTACTCCCAAAAAGGACATAGTAAATCCGGGTTACTCCCCCTAAATTGGTAACTGAATGCAAATCATCGTTTGTATTGGTTGAAAAAGTATGGGAAACTGAGCCATTGTCTCTTACAATAATGAGATGATTTATGGAAGGATCAACAGCATTATAAACTCTTTTTACAAAACCTTTATAGGTATTTCCGCATGCAGTGCCCGTCAATACCGCTCCATCTGCAAGCCCACTACCGTCAGCACCATTATTTCCGGTGATTTCAAATAGCGTAAGGGCATTCACATCGGCTGCCATTACCCATAAATTATTGGAAGCCACCAAACGGGTAAAATAAGATCCTCCCGCACCAAAAGAGGGGCTTGCGGTAATCAGGTTATCAGAATAGTTAATGCCTGTTGCAAGATTCGTACCCAATATATTCGCACCGTCATACATATCATTCCCCGCATCACAGATATTATTACCGCACGCCCCATCAGGTAGTCCGCCCGGACAGGCATTACAAATAGCCTGAAAAGTCCAGGGTGTAGGAATCTGGCTGATGATTGTGGCAGCACTTGCATTTACATTGGACAGAACCGTAGCCAAAGGAGGGTCACAGGTTTGTAATGACCAGTTCATTCCGCATCCACCGGTGTTTGTAAATGTAAGGTTTTGGGTGGCATTTCCAGAACAAGAAGAAACCGTTACGGGATTGGGACTTACGGTTCCTGTAGTATTGGGGTTAACCGTTACTACTACTGCCGTTCTTACGCTGGGACAGTTTGCCAGGGTTTGCTGTACAAAATAGGTGGTATTGGAAGTAAGAGCAGGAGTAGTATATGACGCAGCAGAGCCGAGTAGAGTACCACCCACAGAAGCGTTGTACCACTCAAAGCTGGCACCCAATACTCCGGTTGCAGTAAGTGTAGCGGTTTGTCCGGAGCATATCGTAGTACCATTGGCAAAAGGGGCCGGAGGCTGAGGGCAGGGGTTGAATGACCAGCACTCATTGGTTGCAGACCAGCTGGAAGCGTTTTTCCCGGGTGCGGTGTAGGCAACAGTACCGGTTGCATTTTCAATTCCCAGCGTATGTAAACCGCCGTCCGTAGGCATACTTTGCAAAACGCATCGGATTTCGTTGGTTGTTTCAAATAACTGAGCCTGAACCGAAACAGGATTTCCGGATATGAAATGCGGGACATTATTCCAGCAAACCACAAATATCCGGTTGGGAGAGGTACCAATCGTCTGGTAGGAAACAGTCCCTCCTCCCGGTGGATAGATATCTTCCCATGTCGCCGCAATCAAGTTATTTGGGTCAAAAGCATCAGGCAATAGCTGACCCGAACAGCAACCACTGTTAGGATTGTTGTTAAACGTTACGAAGCCGTTGGAACTAATCCAAAGCTGATTGTAACTGGTACCAAAAAAAGTAAAATTAAAGGGCATTGCAAAGGGTCCCTGTATTACATCATCTCCCATTGTAAGGAATGAACCGCCAGGAGCATAATAATTATAGGTGCAACTTGAAACTGTATAGGTTTGAGAAAAAACAGGTTGCTGATAACCAAAGAGAAAGCAAACGAACAAGAGGAAGGAATACGTAATTTTTGATTTCATTTCTAAATTAGTTGAATCTCGAATTGATAGTAATAAACCCACATTAAAACAAATATGATAAGAAAGAGCAAAGATAGTATTATTTTTGTACTTTTGCTTATAACTTGATAAAAAAGAGAAAAAATAATGGAGGAGCAGTATATAAGCTATAAAAACGCAATTGCAGAGAAAAATTTACCGGTTGCTTGCATTGACTATGAAAAATGGGAAGCCAATATCCATTTTAATGTCACTCGTTCAAAAGGCAAGCAGATTCGTATTGCCTCAAAATCGGTACGTAGTATAGAAATGATAAAGGATATACTTTCCAGAGGAGCTCCTTTTCAGGGAATTATGAGTTATGATGGAATGGAAACCGTTTTTCTCTCTCAAAATGGATTTGATGATATCCTCATGGGTTACCCCTGTACTGTAAAACCTGCCGTTTTTGCAGTCGGGGAAGAAATCCGGAAAGGGAAAACAATTTATTTTATGGTGGATAGTGAGTATCACCTTAAAATGATTCAGGAGGCAGCAGAAAATCTGGGAATTATTATTCCGGTTTGTGTAGATCTGGATATGTCATCGGATTTTCCCGGATTACATTTTGGGGTTTGGCGGTCTTCTATCCGGAATATAGCCGACTTTAAACACTTTATAGACAAGTCAAAAAAATATAACCGGATTCGGATAGCCGGCCTGATGGGGTATGAAGCGCAGAATGCAGGAGTTCCTGACGCAGTTCCGGGGGAAAGAATGAAAAATGCCCTAATCAAATTCCTGAAGAAACGGTCTCAAAAAGAATATTCCCTTTTTCGGAAAAATGCTTCAGAATATTGCCGTTCTCAGGGAATTGCGCTTGATTTCGTAAACGGAGGGGGAACGGGGTGTATAGAAACTACCTGCGAAGAAGGTTGGGTAACAGAAGTAACGGTTGGTTCCGGGTTTTATGCTCCGGCGGTCTTCGATCATTATTCGGATTTTTCGTATCAGCCTGCTGCTTTTTTTGCGCTTCCAATTGCCAGAATTCCGAAAAAGGGAATTTATACTTGTTCCGGCGGCGGGTATATTGCCTCGGGAAGTACGGGTAAAAATAAAAACCCTAAGGTTTTTTTACCAAAGGGAGGAAGCCTTACAGACCTGGAAGGAGCCGGTGAAGTAATGACTCCCGTTATTTTTTCAGGAGAGGTGAACCTTCAGGAAGGAGACCCGGTTTTTTTTCGTCATGCAAAAGCAGGGGAATTGTGTGAACGATTTAACGAATTGCACCTCATTCAGAGTGGGAAAATTATTAAAACGGTGCTTACGTACAGGGGAGAGGGGCAGTCTTTTCTTTGAGAGATAAATTATACAAATGAATAAGGCTGACAGAAAAGATACTGCCAGCCTTATTTTATTAATTCAGAAAGGATTACATTTTCACGAACTTAGTGATATAAGAACCACTTTCTGTTGTAACCCGTACAAGGTAAGTACCCTGAGGAAGTTCTTTTTCCAGTTCTACTTCGTGATGCAGCATTCCGTTTTCAGTATTTACCGATTGAGAGTAAACGGTCTGACCGACAAGGTTCACCACTTCAATCTGTAAACGCGGTTCAGGAATATTCACTACAGATACTGTAAATGTACCATTATTCGGATTCGGATAAACTGTTGCCTGCAAATTAACATTCATGTCTGTTTCAAAACTCTGAGATGGGTCTGCATACAACTCTTCCATATCCGGAGACTGAGCGCGGATTCCCGTTGGGGTAACAGTACCTGAACAGGTTTGTACAAAATAGTGAAGCGAGGGAGTTCCCTGTAAATTGCTGCAACCCACCGGAATTACCCATATTTCGTAGGTAAAATTGGAGGGGAGCCCGGTTCTGGTATAAGTAGTACCTACTGTATAGAAGTTTACCAAAGTACTACCGGTCAAAGGGTTTTTAATCCTTACAAAATAACCGGTTGCACCAGGAGACGCATTCCATGTAGTAGTGATGCTGCTGCAGGTTGCCGAAAAAGACAAACCTGAAGGGGCTATCGGACGAGGGTCAGGCACTGTAACATATACAGGAGACGCGGCGATTGAGTATTGATTATCACACATCCCTTTTACAGACACTTCGTAAGTAGAACCAAAGTTTGCAGGGGTAATGGTATATACCTTACTTGTTGTTGAAGTATAAGTGCTGGATATGTTACTTAGCGTTGGGGAGACCTTGCGGAAACTGACTGAGTATTGACTGTACAAAAGACCCGTTGACCAGTCTGTGAAAATTTTATCACAACTCACACTTGCCGTTAAGGTTGGAGCATTTCCGCAGAAAGGAATACCGCTGGTGGTGAAGTAAACCAAATCTGTAGTAGCTCCATTTGCATCAACAGCATAAGCCACATAAGCGGTAGCTGGAGCCAAGCCGGTAATATCCGGATTATTTGCTGCTGTACTAAGGTTAGACCAACTGCTGCCACTCGCTACTTTTCTCCAGTAGAGGGTATAGTTTGGTGCACAGTTGCTGATAACCGCATGCGCCAGGGTGCTGTCTGCCGGATCTGCTGTAACGCTTAGTTGAATCGGCCCAACAAAAACATTGATATTTGCTGAACCATTACAACCCGGAATAGAAGAAGTGAAATTCACTGTATAGGTTCCGTTCAGAGAAGCAGTTGCTCCGGTGATTCCCGCAGGATTTTGCATTGGGCTGCTGTACCCGTTAGGGCCTGACCACTGGAATGTTCCGCTTTGGTTTGAAGTGGAAGTCAGGGTTAAGATTGAATTCACACAAAGCGGCGTATTCGCACTGGCGGTAACTACCGGAAGGGCATTTACCATCACTGAGTTCGTAGCGGTATTAGTACAACCGTTTGCGTCAGTGAATGTATAAGTCAAAGTTTGTGAGCCTGTACCGGCAACCGAAGCGTCAAAGTTTGCGCCAGTAACGCCCGAACCGCTGAAAGCACCTCCGGTAGGAGATTCACCTGTACCGGTAAGTGCCAAAGTAGTAGCTGTAATACACTGAGCAGGCAAAGCACCTGTCCATGTAACCACCGGAAGTGCATTTACCACCACAGAGTTGATCGCTGTATTAGTACAACCGTTTGCGTCAGTGAATGTATAAGTCAGCGTTTGAGAGCCTGCACCGGCAACCGAAGCGTCAAAGTTTGCGCCAGTAACGCCCGAACCACTGAAAGCACCTCCGGTAGGAGATTCTCCTGTTCCGGTAAGGGTTAAAGTAGTAGCGGTGATACACTGGTCTGCAAGTGCTCCTGTCCAGGTAACCACAGGCAAAGCATTTACCATAACGGTATTAGTCGCAGAGTTCATACACCCGTTGGCATCCGTATAGGTATAAGTCAATGTTTTGGAACCTGTTCCGGCAGCGGAAGCGTCAAAGTTTGCGCCAGTAACGCCCGAACCACTGAAAGCACCTCCCGTAGGAGATTCACCTGTACCGGTAAGGGTTAAAGTAGTAGCGGTGATACACTGGTCTGCAAGTGCTCCTGTCCAGGTAACAGTTGGCAGCGCATTGATTGTAATCGTTACCTCTTTTCTTGTTGGACTTACGCAACCTCCAGCATCCACGCCCTCAGCATAAACGAGATATGTACCAGCAGCAAGGGAGAGGTTTGTTGTATATGAAGGAGATACTATTGCACCATTGGCAAGAGTGGTCGTTTGCGTATTTCCTGTGGCTGCGTCATAAAACCCATAAGTGGTTGCACCAGTGCTTCCAGTGCCCGTAATCGTTACCGCTACCCCCTGACAAACATCTGTAGGGTCAGTAGTAGTAGGAGTAGTGGGTAAGTCACCGCCATATTCATCTGCACCAATTCCAGGCTTAGACGCATTACGGGTATTTCCGTCAATATCGGTAGTAACCCCAGCAACAGGAGTGCCTTTCCCCTTAATTAAACAGTTGGCACCATTAGTCATTTGCAGATGTAAATCAGTAGCTGAAACAAATACCGGGTTTTCAGCAATAGAAGCAGCGTCCTGATTGGGGGTTAATGTTGCTTTCCATGAAGCAAGCGTAGTTACAGGCGTATAAGGGATACTTGTACCTGTACCGCCTGTTTTCATTTGGGTATTGGAAGTATTGATATAGTAATCATTATAATCCAATCCCCCTGTACCGAAGGCGTATGATATTGAAGGCGCTACTATTGCGTAGTGATTTAACGTATTGGTATTAGAAGATACATCTATCGAAATCAGGTTGTTCTTTACCGTCAGATTCGTTGGGGTTGCAGTGGCAATCCGAATACCTGCTGCACTTTGAGTAGCTGAAGTTGAAGCTCCCGGATCGAGGTCTCCTGTCATCAGAATCGTATTGTAAACGATTTTATCTCCATCTCCGGCACCAATACCAATTCCAACAGATTGATCGCCAGCCGTACCATTAGCCAATACATCATAGATAATATTATTTGCAATCAGGTTATTGGAAGGCGTTCCGGTACCCGCAACGATTATCCCAACAGCGGAGAAGGTTTTTTCTTCTTTAATATGATGAATCGTATTACCCGTAACTGTAAAATTATTTACTGCTGTGGCGGTAGGGGACCATCCTGCTGCACCTACTCCTATCCCAACTCTGTCCGCTCCGGTTGCAGTTTCTCCAAAGGTAATTCCTACGTATTTTATTTCATTATTGGTAATATATCCGGCAGATTGCCCCTGTACAACGATGCCGCCCTGTCCGATTTGCCCGGAGGCAGGTCCGAAACCGGCAGCCCCGATTTTACACTGTGTAACAACATTTCCATTATTAAGAGTAGTAACATCACCATTCAAAAACACTCCGTATCTTACTCCAACAATAGAATCATTTTGGATAGTATTGGAATTATTTCCAAGTCCTGTAGTACCTGAGATTGCATTTCCGGAAGCAAGAATACCATATGTAAGGTTAGTAGAAAGACTTTGATCTGCTCCACATGCGAGATTGGTATTTTTGAAAATATTATTCTGACATCCCTGATTAACCCCCGCTGCGGCATTACTGCTTAGCCATATTGCAGCAGTGTTGGTTGCAACTGAAGTATTGACAATGCTCAGATTACGGGTAGTTCCGGAAGGAGTATTGGAGCCATCAATCATAAAATAATCTGCATCCGAAAAAGCGAGGATAGCAGTAGCGCTTGAACCGGAAATGATGGGATTAACGGAAGCCGCCGGTTTGATAGTAACTGTATTAACGGCACTGATACCGGATGGGTTTGTAACTACAATCGGGAAAACTTCTCCGTTTGCTGAATTGTAAGGTGTAGTTCCGTCATTGATGAGCGATAAAGTTACCGGTCCTGATACCCCTCTGCATGTAAGGTCATTCACTGCTGCAGTGAGAGTAGTATAAGTTCCTCCTGCACCCACCGTATAGGTTCCGGTCATTGCAGGAGAGAAACTGATGGCTCCTGCCGGGCTTGAAACGGTAGGGGTAATAGATTGTGGCGTTAGGTTTACATTAATAGAAGCACTCACCCACTGCGCATCAAAATTAGGCCCCGTAGCTGAGGCAGAAATATCATAAGCTACCCAAAAATAATTGGTTCCATTTAATAAAGTAATACTACTTCCTGGGGTAACCGTCTGATTGCTGCCATTTACAGTAAAGGTACCGACAAGCGTGGTGGTTGAGAATACAGAAGAAGTACCAGTAAAATAGATTTTTCCACTCGTCACTTCACTGTATGTCGTAGTCCCCAACCCGTTTACTATGAGATTATTCAGGGTAGCAGGGCATCCGGTATTGGCATCCGTAACGATTTCCATACGGATAATTGCTTTATTGACAGAGCCTCCAAGACAAGCTGAGCCGGAAGCCTGTGTAGTCGTAGAGGAAGTGTAACCCATTGGAACAGAAGGCCCGTTAGGATTTGTCCCTGCAAACTCGTCTGCACCGATATCTGGAGGGCAATTTCTGGTATTTCCATCATAATCCGTTGAAACAGCGGTAAGCGTCCCGCCTGATTCCAGTAAAGTCGGCGTACCAATATTAATGTGAAGGTCAGTAGCAGAAACGAAAGCGGGATTCACGTTTACAGATGCTCCGTCCTTAGCGGTAGCCGCCTGCCAGTTTGCCAAAGTAGTTCTTGCAGAGCCGTTGTAATGCCCTACATTGGCAGAAGGATTTACATAATAAGCGTTATTGTTTACATTAGCAGAGGATATACTCGCTGTATTATTTACAGCAAACCCATAAGCACCTGCACTTGCATGATTATTTACCAGAATATTATTCAAAAACTGGCTGAAAGTTACTCCGGAAACGCTGGAATTTACACAAAAAGAGGTATAGGTGGCATTCACCGCAAGCTGGTCATTCATTAGGATTGTATTGTGATTAAATACCACATTTGTTGCACCTGCTGTAAAAAATACTCCACAAGGGATAAAAGTACTGGTAAAGCTGGCCTGGTAAATAACCATTTTACAGTCTCTGATAAAGTTATTTACCATTGTAATTCCGGAGTTACTTGTAGCACCGGTAATATAGATACCGTGAGTTCCATACCCGCTCGCAAAAGGTTGGTTAATATCGTGAATGTTGTTTTTTCTGATAATACACCCTGCATTTACCGTTCCAACTTCTATTCCGGCTACAGTAGAAGCGTATCCTGTAGTACCATAATCTCCTCCTCTGATGTCGTTTTCTTCTATAATAGCAGAACCTACTCCAGGGGTAACGGCAGAATACGTAATTACGATTCCCCTCTGACCAATATTCTCTGCGGATATACTGCTACCCAAAGTATTCCCCTTGATTATCGTACCGGTATTCGGGTAAGTAGCTGAAGCACCATTCGCAAAAATAGCATTATAACATCTTGTTATAACGTTGTTTTCTATCCGGGTATTCAATGAACTATACGCTCCTGTTCCAATAGCTGAGGAGTTAGACATATTGATTCCGTAACTGTTTGTAGTACTTGTGGCGGAATTCCGGCTACCAATAATGATACAATTTTTTACTGTATTATTATCGGCTCCGTCAAGACCGGTGGTACTGGTAGATGCGAGCCTGATAGCGGCAGTAACAGAGGCACTTGTAACTACCTGAATAGTAAGATTGCGGGTTCCGGCTGTATTAGGGTCATCCCCATCAATCGTTACATTATCTGCTCCATAAAGTTCAATTACGCCCCGGCTTGCCATAGGACTTGCCGCTGAGTTTATGGTTCTGTTCCCGGCAGGCCTGATCAGGATGCTGCTGTAGCTGGAGGGCGAAGTACTTTTTAGTAAAGGAACAGAAATCGCCGGTTCTGTAGTATTGGCATTAATACTGATACGGATTGCACCGGTATGAGTCCCTGCATTGATTGCGGTAAATGCGGCATTTAACGTGGCAAAACTACCATAAGCAGTACCTCCCGTAGCATAGACTTCCACTACATTGGCAGAGGGAGTTACGGTATAAGAGAAAACGGTTGCCAGAGAGGCATTGTTGGTCACCGGGCCGCAAGAGCAGGGAGCACCAGGCCCATTTGCCCAAATCTCGGCTCCACCACCGGAGTGTACAGCACTGATAATGTACTTCACTACCGTGCCTGCAGGTTGTGCAGGAATTGTAGCCGTAGCAACATCCACTACCGGACTTCCGAAAGTACAGGAATAGCTTCCCGTAAGTACCTGAGTGGTACCGGTTCCTGTTCCATTAGCCCCTGACGGATTACTACCATCTGTGGTATAATATACCCAGGTACTGGTAGTGTAAAACTGATACTCTACCTTCCATGCAAGTGTAAGGCTTTGAGCGGAACTGGGGGCCACAACGCTTCTGTAGTTGTTGGCTCCGCAGCCGGGATTGTTGGTCGTGGCTTCATGATACACATAGTTTGCTTCTGCAAAGCTACTGAGTGAAACACCCGTAAACATGAAAAGGCACACCAATCTGAGCCAGAAAAGGCTTTTTGTAAATGTGTGTAATAGAGACATTGTTTAAAATTTGAAATTAATTAATGACAATAAAAATACCCTACAATCATAACCAAAGATGTGTTATTTCGGTTGCTTTTTTAATCTCTTTTTTTTACCCTGGAAAGAAAAGCTACATAAAAATGCAGATTATTGAATACTATTTAAAAGTAACCATCGTCCATCCTTCTCCTCCCATTTCGAGGGGTGCGTCTGAAACCGACTGTATAATATTTAAATCCTTCAAATGTTTGCGAATAGCTTCCCTTAATGCTCCGGTGCCTTTTCCATGCAGAATATTGACAAAGCGGAGACCTGCCCATATTGCGTCATCAATTTTTTTATCGATCAGCGGGAGTGCTTCTTCTACCCTCATGCCCATGACATCAATCTGAGGGGAGGAAGACTTAATCTGACTGGTTTTTAAAATACTTACGGGTTTTTTGTCATTTTTTTCTGATTCCGGAGTCTCTATTTTTATCAGATATGTTAGGGCAACAGTAGTTCTTATAGAGCCAATTTCCACAACGCCCTTTTTTCCGTTTATTTCAATCAGTTTTCCGTAGGAACTGGCATTTTTCAGCTTTACCCAGTCTCCCTGAACGGGTATTTCTCCCGGTAGTAAAATGAGGTTTCCTTCTGTTACTTTTTCCTGTTCCGCTATGTGGGATTCCTGCTCATTGAGTTCAGGTGCTGCTTCTTCCAGATTTTTGCGAAGCTTACGGGTAATTTCTTTTTCTGCTTTGTTTTCTTTAATTTCCCTGATAGTTTGCTCGATTCGTTTATTGGCCTGTTCAATCATTTTTTTAGCTTCCTGTTTGGCTTCGAGCATTATTTTTGCCTTATTGGCTTTCAGTTCCTTTTCAAGGTTTTCGTATTTTTTCAGATTTTCGGTAAACTTCAGGCTTTGCTGCTGATTTTCTTCCAGCAATCGTTTGAGATGCGTATTTTTCTTTTCGAGATCTTCTATCAGTTTTTCGGTAAATACCACATCCTGCCCGATTTTACTCTTGGCTTTCCGTACGATTGAGCGGTGTACCCCCACTCTTTCTGCAATTTCGAAGGCATAACTTCTTCCGGGTACGCCCATCATAAGCCGGTAAGTGGGTTTTAACTCCTGAGTATCAAACTCCATGGCAGCATTTCCTACCCCCGTATGGGTTTGTGCATATTCTTTCAGGTTGCCGTAGTGAGTGGTAATAATCCCGAAAGCTCCCTGACGGATAAACCTTTCCAGAAAAGATTCTGCAATTGCGCCGCCGAGTTTCGGGTCTGTTCCTCCTCCAAATTCATCAATCAGAAACAAAGAATCTTCGGCCATATTGTCCCCCATCTGACGCATTCTGAAAAGGTGAGAAGTATAGGTGGAAAGGTCGTTTTCTACGGATTGCTCATCTCCCAAATCAATAAACAGGGAATCAAACAGACGAAATACCGAGCGTTCATCCACCGGTATAAGAAACCCCGACTGAAGCATCAGCTGAAGCAGCCCTACTGTTTTTAAAGAAACGGATTTGCCTCCGGCATTGGGTCCGGAAATAATCAGAATCCGCTGCTTTTTATTCATTTCCAGATTCAAAGGGACAATCTCAAAAGGATTTGCCGCTGACCGCAATTGTAGTATAGGATAAAATCCATTAACAATGCTAATCGTATTTTCTTCAGGGAGAATCTTCGGAAGGGTCGCTTTCAGGGCCTTTGCAATCAGTGCTTTCGCCCGGATAATATCTATTTCAGTGATTTTTTCCTTGAAATACATCAAAGATTCTACCTGCGTTCGGATTTTGGCGGTAATTTCTGTAAGGATTTTGATGATTTCGTTTTGTTCCAGAATCTGATATTCCCTCAATTTGTTATTAAAAACAAGTGATTCAGCAGGCTCAATAAAAATAGTCTGACCTGACTGAGAAATATCCTGAATAAATCCCGGAATCCGGCCTTTTGCCTCAGCTTTTACAGGAATTACCAATCGCTCATTCCGGATAGTAATTTCTTTTTCTACGCTCCAGTTGTTTTCGTTGGCATAGCGAAGAATGCGATTCAGCAGCGTACGAAGTTCTGCAGAGGTGCTTTTGATATTCCGGCGGATAGAATACAATTCGGGAGAAGCATCTTCCCGTATATTTCCGTAGGGATCCAGAATCTGTTCAATGTTTTTAATTACCGTTTCAGTAAACTCGCTGCTCCCCGTAAGAGCGGCAATCTTAGGATATTTGTGTTTTCTTTTTTCCAGATAGGCTCTTACCTGTTTTACTACAACAAGCCATTTGTGTAATCTTCCCAACTCTTCGAGATTAAGCCAATTGCCCTCTACAGACGCTTTTTGTAAAATATATCCGACTGATGAAAAATTATTAAAAGGAAAAGGGTCATCAAAATCCAGTAAATCTTTCATTTCCCTTACTTTTTCAAGAGAATCAAAAAGAAAATCAGGGTCAGGGACAGGCAATATCTCCATACAGGCAAGCCGGGCTTCTTCACTGATTGCCTTTTTTGCTGTTTCATTTAGTATTATATCAAAACCTAATTTCTGAAAGGTATTGGGATTGTAAATTTTCATTCTGATTTGTCAGTACAAGCATTAAAAATGGTTTATACGAAAGCTCGGGCATACAGTTACAAAAACGGGTCATACCTCTCTGGATACACTCTCTTTTTGTAGGTTTAAGTATTGTATGGTTCATTCTCGGTATCTTCCCTCATAAAAAAATCAGAGGCATTCTCCATTCCTTTAAAAGAATTTTGAATGCCTCCGGTTATGTTTCTCTCAGGGTTTCAGCTTTTTTGACTTCCGTATTCGTGAAAGTATATTTTTCCTGAATATTGGAGTTGTCAAGACTTTTTCCTTTGGAATTGCAGGATTACAATCACTTTGGAAATTCAATGCTGAATGTAAACTTGCAATACAGAATCTTAGACGCTGTTTATAGTTTCACAAATCGGCTCTGAGCTGCACTGGACTCTCCGGCAACGCGAATCAGATAGCTTCCGGCAGGCAGAGAAGTGACATCAATCTGTTGATTTTGCATCAGTCCGTTTAATACTGTTTTGCCCAATATGTCAATAACCTCAAAGCTACCTTCTGTGAAGTTTTTAACCTGGATATAATCCGTTGAGGGATTAGGAGAGAAGATTAAAGGATTCATAAAATATGCCTCATCTACACTTACAGATGCCGGAACTAATACCGCGTCAATCACATGTACTACCCCATTGTCAGATAAAACGTCGGGTGTAGTTACATTTGCATTATTAATTTTTACACCGGATGTCAAATCTACTGTTATTGTTTGGCCATTCAGGGTAGTAACTGTTCCGTTTGTAAGGGCAGAGGATAATACTTCCGTTCCTAATACATGGTACAATAAAACATCAGACAAATTAGGCAAAGCAAGTAACCCGTTGATATTTGTACCCAAAGCCGCAGCTAAGTTATCAAATGCAGTATTGGTCGGTGCGAATACGGTATAGGAAGCCAATGGGTCAGTAAGGGCAGGTAGTAATTCTTCCTGAATCACAGCAGTTACAAGGGTAGTAAAACCGTTATCAATTGCTACGTCTGCTACGGTTTCTACGGGTAATACTACTGCGTCGAGTACGTGTACCGTTCCGTTATCTGCCGTTACATCTGCCAGACTCACCTGAGCCTGATTGACAAACACATTACCCATAGAGGTTTTGGTCAGTTTCAGGGTGTTGGTTGTACTCAATGGATTTACGATTGCGCCATTGGTTACTGCCGAAGAAGCTACTTCTACATTCAATACATGATATAATAATACATCAGACAAATTAGGCAAAGCAAGTAATCCGTTGATATTTGTACCCAAAGCCGCAGCTAAATTATCAAATGCAGTATTGGTCGGTGCGAATACGGTGTAGGAAGCCAATGGGTCAGTAAGGGCAGGTAGTAATTCTTCCTGAATCACAGCAGTTACAAGGGTAGTAAAACCGTTATCAATTGCTACGTCTGCTACGGTTTCTACGGGTAATACTACTGCGTCGAGTACGTGTACCGTTCCGTTATCTGCCGTTACATCTGCCAGACTCACCTGAGCCTGATTGACAAACACATTACCCATAGAGGTTTTGGTCAGTTTCAGGGTGTTGGTTGTACTCAATGGATTTACGATTGCGCCATTGGTTACTGCCGAAGAAGCTACTTCTACATTCAATACATGATATAATAATACATCAGACAAATTAGGCAAAGCAAGTAATCCGTTGATATTTGTACCCAAAGCCGCAGCTAAGTTATCAAATGCAGTATTGGTCGGTGCGAATACGGTGTAGGAAGCCAGCGGGTCGGTAAGTGCAGGCAATAACTCTTCCTGAACCACTGCAGTTACAAGGGTAGTAAATCCGTTATCAATTGCTACGTCTGCCACAGTTTCTACAGGTAATACTACGGCATCAAGAACGTGTACCGTTCCGTTATCGGCCGTTACATCTGCCATACTCACCTGAGCCTGATTGACAAATACATTGCCGGTGGAAGTTTTGGTCAGTTTCAGGGTGTTGGTTGCGCTCAATGGACTTACAATTGCTCCGTTGGTTACTGCCGATGAAGCTACTTCTACATTTAATACATGATACAGTAATACATCAGTTAAATTAGGTAAAGCAAGCAATCCGTTGATATTCGTACCCAAAGCCGTTGCTAAATTATCAAATGCAGTATTGGTTGGTGCGAATACGGTGTAGGAAGCCAGCGGGTCGGTAAGTGCAGGCAATAACTCTTCCTGAACCACAGCTGTTACAAGCGTAGTAAAACCATTATCAATTGCTACGTCTGCTACGGTTTCAGCAGGTAGTACTACTCCTTCCAGGACGTGTACCGTTCCGTTATCTGCCGTAAGGTCAGCCGTGCTCACCTGAGCCTGATTGACAAATACATTACCTGTAGAAGTCTTGGTCAGTTTCAGCGTGTTGGTTGTGCTCAATGGATTTACGATTGCGCCATTGGTTACTGCCGAAGAAGCTACTTCTACATTTAATACATGGTACAATAATATATCAGATAAATTAGGCAAAGCCAGTAATCCACTGATATTGGTACCCAAAGCAGATGCTAAATTATCAAATGCAGCATTGGTTGGTGCGAATACGGTGTAGGAAGCATTCTGGTCTTGTAATACAACATCTAGGCCTTCCTGCTGAAGTGCGGCTGCCAGATATGTATGATTGGGACTTGTCGCA
>JAIBAH010000151.1 GCA_019695295.1 Bacteroidia bacterium
ATTATTGCCCGCTATATGTATTCTCCCATTCTCGCTCTTTCAAATACAGAAACGAATGCCAAAACCCTGGTGGTGAAAGACGGTGAAAATCACTGGAGCAGACCTGCCGCAACCGATATCACAGAAAAAGCAGAGTTAATCCGGGCAGAACTATTCCCGAATCCCGTTCACGGAAGCCTTACTGTGAGTCTATTTACTGGCACCAAATTGAAAATACAAACGGAGGTGGTATCTTTGGAGGGAAAACTGCTCCTGTCTTCCCCTGAAAGATGGATTCAGGGCAATACTCAGTACTCCTTACAGGTCAATTCACTTACAGCAGGAGAGTATTTTTTGAAAATTTCCAGTAATGGAAAAACGTTGAAAACCATTCCGTTTATTCATATTCAGGATTAAAAGAAAACGGTCAGGCTTATTTTTGAGCCTGACCGTTCAGTAAAGAAATATTTTTTAATAAATTATCTTCCCCATTTAATCGGGCAGCCTAAGGAAACGGCAGAACCCTGTGACGGTTTTGAGCCTCCGATTGTTTGCTGAATCGCATTTTTGAGGGAGGTATTTTTTACCATACTTTCATCCAGCGGATTATCGTCAATTGCACCTTTATATACCACTTCAAACTGACTTCCTGCGGGTTTGAGGATAAAAACCTCGGGCGTTTTTTCGGCTCCCAGGGCTTTTGCTACCGACTGATCATTGTCTTTCAGGTAAGAAAAATTGTAACGGGAAATCGTACGCATTTGTTCAGGATTATCCGAAGGACTCATGGAAGCGTCGTTACTGTTTACTGCAATAAAAGTTACTCCTTTGGAATTGAACTCATTGTAAAGATTATTCAGACGGGTAACGTACTGAGTAGCGAATTTACAGTGAGAACTTGTAAAAACCAATACAATCGCTTTCTGCTGGGAAAACTGACTTAAAGACACATTTTCTATTTTAATACTTCCAATACTTTGGGCATTGGATATATTCAGAATGGCAAAACAGTAAGCAAAAAACAACAGAACATTTTTCATATAGCAAAAAATAAAATAGTAATATATATCAGTATATAGAAACCACAATTCAATATACGTAAAAAATATAAATAAGTTGAAAAAAGAAATTCAGAACCGCTTACTGAAAGCTTTTGTCTTCTGCAATAATCATTTTCAGCTCACTCATATCCGTTAATCCTTTTCTAGCAATAATCCTGCCGCTTTTATGAATCACAAAACTAAGGGGAATCTGATTATCCCATTCGGGATAGTTTTTTTTGATGTAACCCGTAGCACTATCTCCATTAAAATAAAAAGTTTTGGCCAAATTATGGGCTTTCATGAAATTGTTGAGAGAGCCTGAAATCACCCTTTTATCATCCATAGAGACAAAGTGCACTGCAACTTCGGGCTCTTCATTCAGCGCAATCAACTCCGGTAATTCCCTCACACAAGGCTTACAAAAAGTAGCATAAAAATTTACTACATGATAGGGCTTGTCAGACTGAGCCATCAAATCCTGAAGCTGTTTTTCACCGATAGGCAGTACTTCCACTTCCCCCGCTGATTGAGGATTTTTGGGATTGCTGCAGGCGCTGACTAGTATAAGTAAGCACAAAATCTGAAAATATTTCATAATATACATCATAATAACGTTCAATTCCGTTACATTGTACGATACCTAAGAGCTTTCCGTTTTGATTTAACGAAAAATCTTCAAGATTTATATGAATATTTTCACGAAAATAGATTCCTCTTTTACTGTGAATTTTAAAAAGGGTCTCTTTTGCGCTCCATATCAGGAAAAATAAGTACGGATTACCGGTTTTTTTATAATACGAAAGTTCCCACTGATTCATGAACATTTTGGACAACTCAGGGCTTCTGCTTTTGCGAAAAAACTCAATGTCAATTGCCACATAGTTTTCTTTGGAAGCAATCGCTGAAGAATAATTGGAGGAATGAGAATAGGATATATAATAGGAATGATTGGAGAGGTACGGTTTCCCCTCTTCATTTTTCAGTGATTCCACTTTTTCTGTGATATTCAACAGGGTTTTCAGGCAAAGGCGGCTGGATAGCCACTCAATTTTTTTCTGTGGATGAGAAAGTTTGGCTAAATGATTCGTTTCATTTTCATACAGGTTTAACCGCTGATAAAAATACTCTTCCTCTTCCTCGATTCTCCAAAGGCCTATTTTAATGTCTTTAATTTTGGATTCAATGGGAATAAATGGCATAATTTTTTTATATTTATTTGAAATATAGTAGTCTGAAAATATTTTAAAGAACAGAATAGATTGTTTTGGTTATTAAAATTCCCCTTTTAAATTTCTGTACTTTTAATTATACCATAAAGATAATAAATTTATTTCTGATAAAACAAAATTTATTTTACTTTTTTTATTTTTATTAAAAACTACATGAAAATAATGGCTTTTTTATGGCTCTAAGCCCATTCCCGGATTATAAGGGATTCCGTTTTATTATTTTGCTTTTGGGAAAACAGGCTCTTTTTGTGTTAAAAACCAGAATGCAATTCATGATATTCCCCGGATAAATCTGAATCAGAAAATCGTTTTTTAGGGGGTGGTTTAAAAAAAACAGGGATTGTAATCCGGTTTTTACAGAAAGAATGAAAAAATACTGTTACATTTGCGGAGGTTAAATACATAAGAAAATAAAGTTATGCCTTTACAAGCCGATTCTCCTGTGATTTATCTTACATTTGCCAATGAGCAAAGGGGGAGCCCCAATATGTTTCTCAGAAACCTAAAGGTCGAAAGAGACGCTATCCGGGAAATGTTCGAAGATGCCGAAATGGACTCAGAAGTAGAGTTAATCACAGACCCGGACGTAACTCAGACTCAGATTTACAGAACGTTTCAGGGGAAAAGGTACAGGGATAAAATCAGTATTTTTCATTACGGTGGACATGCAGATTCAGATGAGCTGTTTTTTGAGGCTGACGAAGGGGGAAATCAATCCTTTTATACAACGGGGCTTGCTGCCTTGCTGGGACAACAGGAGTCTTTGAAACTTGTTTTTCTCAATGGGTGTGCCACAAGAGAGCAGGCGGATGGATTGCTTAAAGCCGGCGTTCCCGTCGTGATTGCTACTTCCCGTAAAATCGCAGATGATGATGCTACCCTTTTTTCCAAAACATTTTATCGCGGAATTTCCGGAAATGCAACGATAGCAAGAGCATTTAAGGAGGCTGAAAGTGCACTGCTGGCGCAGCATGGTTCTCTCGAAAACTTCAGGGCAGTATATTGGGATAAAGAGGTAGCGGATACTTCCGACCCCAAAGAGTTGCCCTGGAAATTATTTTACCAGGAGGAAAATTCGATTCAGTGGAGTTTGTTTCCGGACGAACAAAAAGGGACAGGGATGAGCCTCGTTGATGTAAAATCCGCTTTGATTGGAAAAGAGGTAGGAAGTTACGTGATTACTGAATTTATCAATATCGGAAATTTTGGATTTGTATTCCGTGCAAAACATAAATCCCTGAACAAAGAAGCAGCGATTAAAGTCTCGCACCGGATTGTGAAAGGGTACGATAAACTCAAGGATATCATTGAAACCGGTGCAAAGGGATTAAGCCTGCTGAATCATATCAATATTGCCAGAACCGAAGATATGGGAGAGTATTCTATTGATAAGTTCGATAAACGGTTTTATGTAACGATGGAAATTGTGAATGGCAAAAGACTGGATCAGATTGATACGGGTATCAAAACGGCAGGCAGAACGGATTTTAAACGGGTTTTGTCTCCGGTTTTGCAGATTCTTGACGGACTTCAGTTTGCCCATGAAGTGATTTATGAGGATAGCAGAGGATTTCGGTTAATAGGGGTAATGCACGGCAATATCAAAACCCGTAAAATCATGATGGATAATAATTCTGTTCCGAAAATCATTGACTTCATGGTAGCTGACCTTGCCCGTCAGAATGAAGTGGAAATTGAATTTCCGGAGGAGTTAAAGTCTATCCTGAAAGATGAAAAACCCGAAGATTATTTCTCGCCTGAGCAAATTTCCGGTGGAGTTATCAGCATTACTACGGATATTTATTCGGCCGGAGCGGTTTTGTTTGAATTGTTTTCAGGTAAAAAAGTGAGCGAAGTGAGCCTGAAAAGTCCTGCTGACGTAGCCAAATATTTTAAAATGTATAATTCTGCTATTCCTTCTTATCTTGGAGAGGTGGTCTTTAAAGCCCTCAGGCCTTTGCCTCAGGAGCGTTTTCAGAGTGTACGGGCGATGCGGGACGCTATCATCAACAATTTGTCATGGTGGTCAAGGCTGATGATTGCGCTGGGATTCAGGAAGTTTTAGGATTTTCTGTTTAAAAAAACAATTTTATTCAATTAGCCGTTTTTTTGGGAAAAAGATTATATTTGTGTTAAAAATAGCCTGGTCTGAGACATTTTTTCACCCCTTGCCGGAAGGTCACCGTTTCCCGATGGAAAAATATCAGTTGATTCCTGAACAATTGATGTACGAAGGAACGGTTACCCAATCTCATCTTTTTCCTCCGAAGGAAGCCGAAGTAGAGGATATTGTCGAAACTCACTGCCCTGAATACTGGCGCAGGCTGGAAAACGCAGAACTTACGCCTAAAGAGATAAGAAAAATCGGATTTCCCTATTCCCATGCTTTGATAAAAAGAGAAAAGAAAATTATTCAGGGCTCTGTGGACTGTGCCCTTTATGCACTGGAATTTGGGGTTTCGATGAATGTAGCGGGCGGAACGCATCATGCCTATACTAACCGGGGCGAAGGGTTCTGTCTTCTGAATGACTTTGGTGTTGCGGCCAGTTACCTCCTTTCCCGTAATCTTGCTCAGAAAATTATGATTGTGGACCTGGATGTACATCAGGGTAACGGCACTGCTGAGATTTTCCGGGATAACCCCAATGTATTTACGTTCAGTATGCATTGCGGAGCCAATTATCCTTTGGTAAAAGAAAAATCGGACATGGATATTGAGTTGCAGTTAGGGATTACAGATATACCCTATCTGAATATTCTAAAAAATACTTTACCGGAAATTCTGGATGCGTTTGAGCCCGATTTTGTGTTTTATTTATCCGGAGTGGATATTCTGCATACCGACAAACTCGGAAAACTCGCCTGTACAATCGAAGGTGCAAAGCAAAGGGACCGGTATGTACTGGAATTGTGTCATAAAAATAAAATTCCGGTTGCTGTAGCGATGGGCGGGGGGTATTCCGCTCATATTAAGGATATTGTGGAGGCTCATTGTAATACTTTCCGGCTTGCTCAGGATATCTGGTTTTAAAAAAATATCTCAGTCCGGTTTTTTTTCTGAAAAAATGCACCCCTCAAAAATCAGGAATAGTCAGGAGAATGGTCAAAAACTGAACTTATTTTTTCATGAAAAATTAAATTAAAAACTTACTCTGAAAAAATATAGTTAATTTTGGAAAAAAAAGTAAATGGTATGAAAATCGCAATCGTTCAGACGGATATTATCTGGGAAAATCCCGCCGAAAACAGAGCAAAAATAGAGCGTTTATTGTCTCTACAAAGTGAAAAAGCCGATATTATTATCCTTCCTGAGATGTTTTCTACCGGATTTACCATGAACGCCCCTAAGAATGCGGAGAAAATGGGAGGAGAAACCTGCGTGTGGATGGATGAAATAGCCCTTAAGTATAAATGTATTCTGATGGGCAGCCTTATCATTGAAGAAGACGGAGGTTTCTATAACCGGATGATAATTACCAATGGTCAGAAGTTTAATACTTATTATGATAAGCGACATCTTTTCAGAATGGCAGGAGAAGACTTGAATTATACTCCGGGAGAAACGCAACTGCATCTGAATGTAAAAGGATGGAAAATTAATGTTTTGATTTGTTATGATTTGAGGTTTCCCGTATGGTGCCGGAACCGGACAAACTCTGATGGCGAATCAGAATATGATATTCTGGTGTACGTCGCCAACTGGCCTGAAAGAAGAATCCATCACTGGGATAAGCTTTTAGTTGCAAGAGCTATTGAAAATCAGTCATTTGTAATTGGGGTGAACAGGACGGGAAAAGATGGAAATGACATAAATTATACAGGAAATTCTGCTGCGATAGATTTTACAGGAGAGTATCTTTGGAAAGATTCCGAAGGGAAAGAAGGTGTTTATTATGTGAATCTTGAACGTTCCGGTCTGCTGGAATACAGAAAACGTTTTCCGGTCTGGCAGGACGCAGACGAATTTAAGTTATTGTAATATTGATTTTTTAAATGTAATATAAGGTATGAAATATTTGAACCTGATTGTTTTGTCGGTTTTTGTTATGGTGTTTTCAGTGACTTTTGGTCAGAAGAAAGGAAATGCGAAGGTAAAGAAAATCAAAAAAGAGGTGCGCTCAATGGCGCCACCCTCTGTGATGAATCTGAAGCAGCTGGCGGAATATGAGTTGCTTTATCCACCAAAATTTGTTCAGCAAAATAAAGAGGAAGACGAGGAGGGGAAAGAAAAAATCAAAAAATACCCTGTCCCTAAATCCATCATTGAGCAGTGGTCTCAACAAAACAGCGGTGCGAAGATGATGAATATAACCACCCCTGCGCCAATCATCAATTCTCCTGTGGCAGCCACAACTATTCAGGGACTTGTGGACAATGGCTCTACGATTCCTCCTGATGTGGGAGGTACGGTTGGCCCCAATCACCTGCTTACCACACTGAACTCTCAAATCCGGGTGCAATCCAAAACAGGTACAAATCTTTATACTGTATCTTTGGATGGTTTTTGGGCAGGGACAGGAGGGGGAAATCCGAATGCTTTTGATCCTAAGGCGGTCTATGACCCTTATAATGACAGATACATTATTACTACCCCGGCTAATCCACAGGGTAGTAGTTCTTCTCTTATGATGGCCGTAACGGAAACGAATGACCCTACGGGAAACTGGTACCGGTTTATTTTTGATGCCGACGCAACCAATAATACATGGTTTGACTACCCAAGTATAGGCTTTAACAATAAATGGGTTGTTGTTACCGGAAATATGTTTACCAATAGCGGCAGCTTCAATACCTCAAAGGTCTTTGTATTTAATAAATCGGATCTTTATGCCGGCACTGGAACATTGGTGAATACCTTTACTGCTTCCGGATTTACGATAGTACCTGCTGTAACCTACGACAACAGCGCTGCAGCTCCCCTTTATATGATTGCCGTCTGGAATAATAATGTAAGTGGTCAGGGCGTTTTGAGGCGGTATTCTATTACCGGCACCGCAGGCTCACCGAGTCTTAATACCGGGGCATATGTAAATATTCCGGCTCCGTGGAGTGACTATGGCCCCAATGCACCTCAGCAGGCTACCAACAACCGGATAGCCAACAATGATGACCGTATGCAGGCATGTGTCTATCGGAATGGTGCTCTTTGGTGTACGCATAATGCATTTTATCCTGTATCGGCGGCTAATCACACCGGGGTCAACTGGTATCAGATTGACGTAGCAACGAGTGCTTTGACTCAGTACGGAGCCCTTGAAGACAGTAGCGGAGCCACATTTTATGCTTTTCCGAGTATAGCCGTCAATGTATTAAATGATGTTTTAATTGGCTTTTCCCAGTTTTCCGGGAATATGTATGCATCTGCTTCCTATGCTTTCCGCAAATCGACTGACCCCCTGAATACCCTTCAGGTTCCTTATGTATATAAACTTGGGGAAAATACCTATTATAAAACTTACGGCGGGGCCACAAACCGTTGGGGTGACTATAGTTCTACTTATGTGGATAGTAATGATACTGCTTTATGGACCTTACAGGAATATGCAGAAACACCCGCCAATACCTGGGCAACTTATTGGGCAAAAGTTATTCCGGACAACCCCGGCTGTAATGGTCAGGTTGTGCTGAATGCATGCCCGGGTTTGTTTGAAGATGGAAGCGGAAGTAATAATTATGGCAATAATTCCAATTGCTCCTGGTTGATTCAGCCGAATAATGCCACTTCTGTTACCCTGAATTTTACTCAGTTTCAGACTCAGGCCAACACTGATATTGTGACTGTGTATGATGGGACTACAACGGGAGCTCCTGTTTTGGGTACTTTTTCCGGAGGTACAATTCCACCCGCCGTTACTTCTTCCGGTGGGAGTATGCTCGTCGTTTTTACTTCTAACGGTTCTGTGACCAATAGCGGATGGCAGGCGGCTTATACCTGTACCGTCACCAATCCGGGAGGATTATTAAGTTGTAATGGACAAACCGTTTTAACGCCCTGTAGTGGTACAATTACAGACGGAAGTGGCGGAAATAATTATGATAATTATGTAAATTGTTCGTGGCTAATTCAACCGGCTAATGCAAGCAGTATTTCTCTTAATTTTACTGCATTTGCAACGGAGTCAGGGTATGATTTCGTAACGGTATATGACGGAAGCACCACTGCGGCCCCTGTTTTGGGTACATTTGATGGCAATACGCTGCCGCCTGTACTCAACTCTACGGGAGGCTCTATGCTGATTACTTTTATCAGTGACCCTTCGGTTACGGATGCCGGCTGGAACGCTTCCTATTCCTGTACGGTTTGTACTGCGCCCGCTCAGCCTTCGGTCAGTGCCGGAGGGAGTACTACTTTTTGTCAGGGAGGAAGTGTAAGCCTCACCGGAAATGTTGCGGGAGGATGTACCGGGTGTACTTATTCCTGGTCAAATGGTATGACCGGGCAAACGATTTCTGTCAATACAGCAGGGACTTATACCGTTACTGCAACCAAAACCTGTGGTGCAAGTGCAACTTCTGCTCCTGAAATCGTAGTCGTCAACGCACTCCCCAGTGCCACAAGTGGAAACAGCAGTCCGGTGTGTGAAGGAAGTTCCATCAATCTGACTTCCGGAGGAGGGAATGCTTATTCCTGGTCAGGCCCGAACGGATTCAATTCTACCGTTCAGAATCCGGTATTAAGTAATGCAACGCTTACCAATGCCGGAAATTATACCGTAACGGTAACGGGTGCCAACGGATGTTCTCAAACTTCCACCACACCCGTAGTCGTTAATGCACTCCCCAGTGCCACAAGTGGAAACAGCAGTCCGGTGTGTGAAGGAAGTTCCATCAATCTGACTTCCGGAGGAGGGAATGCTTATTCCTGGTCAGGCCCGAACGGATTCAATTCTACCGTTCAGAATCCGGTATTAAGTAATGCAACGCTT
>JAIBAH010000028.1 GCA_019695295.1 Bacteroidia bacterium
ATTACCTTTACCAATAATGCAACGGAAGAAATGAAAACCCGGATTATCGAAACCCTTTCCGAACTTGCATCAGGACACAAAAATACCTATTTTCATAAACTGACAGAATATTACCAAAGCAAAGGAATTCCCGGAATCGATATTCAGGAAAATGCCGATAAAGCCCTGAATCTGATTCTGAAAGACTATTCCAGTTTTTCTATCAGTACAATTGAAAGTTTTTGTCAGCGGGTGATTCGCTCCTTTACCAAAGAACTGAATCTGCCTTTGGGGTATGATATTGAAATGAGGAAAGACAAAGTGCTTCAGTCCATTGTGGATGAATTGATTATGGAGGCCGGAAAAGAAGAAAAAAAATACCTGACTCACGCCCTGACCGATTTCCTCGAATTTCAGATTGAAAATGAAAAAGACTGGAAAATTGAAAAGGAAATTCATTCGATGGCGGATGAGATTTTTAAGGAAAATTATCAGAAACTGGCTCGTTTTGATATTGATGACAATACAGAAGACTATGTAAGCCTGATTTCTGACATCAAAACCCACATGGATAAAAGCATTGCTTTGGTGAGGTCAGAGATGAAAAAAATGGGTCAGGAAGGGAATGACTACATAGAAGAAAACGGGGTGGATTACAATTATTTTGAAAAAAAATCCAATTCACCGATTCGTCTGTTTCGCTCGCTTACGCAAAAAGGAGTCACCGAAAAAGACTACGAAAAATTTCTGAATACAGATATATATGAAAGAAATGCAGAAGAATGGCTTCACGGGACTTTACTCAAAGAAAAAGCAAAGGAAAGCCTGAAATACCTGAATCTACCGCATGCTGAGTTTTTCAGCAGTCTGTATCGCCGGGTATATGAATTTTACAAAGCACACAAAGAAGAATATTTAACCGCAATTTCTGCCCGGAAAACAATTCAAACCCTTCGGTTGATGAACGACCTCAGGCGCAAACTTGCGGATTATCGCCGGGAAAACCGTCAGATGATGATTTCGGATACCAATATTTTGCTGAAGGGAATTCTGGCGAGTAATGAAGATGTGCCTTTTGTGTATGAAAAACTGGGAAACCGGTACGCATTTTATCTGATAGATGAATTTCAGGATACTTCGGATATGCAATGGGAGAACCTTATTCCTTTGGTACTGAATGCGATATCTTCTGTTCCCTGGGAAGGAAATATGATTGTAGGGGATGTAAAGCAGTCGATTTACCGGTGGAGGGGAGGTGCCTTTGAATTGCTTTTGCATAAAGTGGAAAATAAACTCCGGGCCAATGGTCAGATAGTCCATAATCAAACCCTTCAGGACAACTGGAGGACAGCCCATAAAGTCGTGGAATTCAATAACTTGTTTTTTGAAAGAGCAAGAGATGTGCTCGCTGACGAGCAGTCCGGTAATTATGGAGAGATATTACAGAATGCCTATCAGGATGCCTATCAGGTTCCTCAGAAAAAAAACATTAAAGGATTTTCGCATTTTGAGTTTATCGAATCCAAAAACAAGGAGGAAAGAATCCAGAATATTTTTCCCCGTCTCCACGAAATACTGAAAGAGGTTACGGAGGATGGATTTTTGCTGAAAGATGTCATGATTCTGGTTCGGAAAAATGAGGAAGCGTCTTTGGTGGCGGGTTTTCTTCAGAAGAAAAAAATCAAGGTTACTTCTTCCGAATCTTTAGTGCTGGATAATAGTCCTGCCGTAAAGATGCTTATCGCAACCCTGCAATACCTGCTGGACGATTCCAATATTATTGCAGCAGCTACGGCGGCATATTATTATCATTTGTTTCAGAATTATCTTCGCCCGGGGGAAATGGCGGATGAATTTCCGGATGAAGAAGCCCTCATTACGCTATTTCAAAACCCAAAATACAATCTTCCCCCTAAAATAGAAGCAAACCGTACCGAATTGCTGCGTTTGTCTCTGTATGAGTCTGTCGAAAAGCTTATCCGTTTTTTTCCGGAAATTGAACATGCAGATGCTTATATTCAGGGGCTGCTCGATACGGTGATGGGTTTCTATAAACAAAATGAGGGCGGACTTGCCGAGTTTCTGGAGTGGTGGGAAGAAATCAAAAACAAAACCTATGTGATATGTGCACCTGACCCGGATGCCGTTCAGATTATGAGTATTCATAAAGCAAAGGGGCTGGAGTTTCCGGTGGTAATTATGCCGTTTTGCTCATGGTCGTTTTTTCCGAAAAAAGACAGCGTTTTTTGGATAAACAGTACCGTCAGTCCTTACAGTAAATCCGATGTTTATCCCCTGGTTTACAGAGAAGATCTGGCAGATACTTTGTTTATGCCTCATTTTCATGAAGAGAAATTTCTCAATGTATTTGATAGCTTAAATCTGCTGTATGTGGCATTTACCCGCCCGAAATACCGCCTTTACGGGTTTGTTCCGGTTAAAAAAAGAAATCCGGATGTGTCAAAGCTGGATAATGCCGATAAACTGATTTACCGGATTCTGTCAGAATTGCCTGAAGGGTTTGATGAAGCGGAAATGACGTTTTCTATGGGAGCAAAGGAAACCTTTAAGGAGATTATGATGAAAGAAGGAAAAGCGGAGTCCGCCACACATTTCCCCGATACCCCCGGTAATTATCATCCGGTTTCCAACTGGGACGATATTCTCAGGATTAAAACGCATAAAAACAGAATCTATAAAGCCTCGCTTCAGGAACTGGAAGATAAAATTCAGGCAGGGAATCTGCTGCATCAAACCCTTCAGTATATCAACACTGCTGCGGATATTCCCCGTGCAGTTTCCCGTATGATACTCGAAGGTCTAATTCCCAAGGAGAAGGAGTCAGAATATAATGACAGATTGCTTGCAGTGGTATCGCTGCCTCAGGTTCAGCCGTGGTTCTCCGGTGTGGGAAATGTAAAAAATGAAGCCGAAATTCTTACCCGGAACGGCGACATTCTCCGGCCGGATAAAATCATTCTGAATGGAAAAAATGCAATTATAATAGACTACAAGACAGGAAGTTATACATCTCAGCATAAATCACAGGTTGAAACCTACAGACAAGCTTTGCTGTCTTTGGGGTATCTGGAAGTAAAATGTTTTTTGTATTACATACAGGCCGGAAAAGTGATAGAGTTGTAAAAAAAGGGATGAGTATTTTTTCTGAATGACTTCCGGTGGTGAAATCAATCCGGTTTTTCTTTTGAAACAATCGTTCCTTTGCCTGCAAGATTCAGTAAATATCCTATCTGAATCAAAACAATCATCGCTGAACCTGCTCCGTAGAATAATTTCATACTCGTTTCATTGCCTTCGGTACTTCCCGCTACAAAAGCCGAAGAGCGAAGCACTAAAAGAAGGGCATTCAGTACTAAAAACTGACCCATTTTTCGTTTTACATCCACCAGATACGAAAGCGGAATCACGATAAAAGTACCCAAAGTATATAGCGAAAAAGCCCTGAAGTAATCGCTTACCCCTTTGTATTCTTCTCCCAGTACCCAGGAGTAGAAAGATTCTCCCGGAACACACAAAATTCCGTAAATAACCGTTCCGGAGGCAAGTAAAAAATAAAAAGTGTTAAGAGTGATTTTCCGGATTTCAGCTTCAGTATTTTCTGTAATCCCCGCAATTTTCTGATAAAAGACCTCCCCGGTCGCCAGGGAAAGAAAAATCGGAATCATCAGGATTTTTTCTGCCATTCCAAAAACCCCCAGTACAGATGCCGGAGCCGCAAAAAATACCGGCATAAGAAAGAAATGAATTTTTTTGAAAAGGGAGTTTAGCCAGGCACTAAGGGTGGCAAACTGCAAAAAGTCCTTATATTTTGTGATTAATATCCTTAAAACCCCGAAATCCAGGGGCATAAACCGAAAGCCGGAAAGCCGGGCGGCTCTGCCATAAATTAATAAATTCACTGCCTGACCGATAAGAAATGAGAGAATCAGCCAGAAGTACGAGCCGCTCAGATACCCAATCAGTACAGAAAGGCCGTTTTTGAAAATGACATTAAAGAGTTTTCCGGAGGCTATCGTTTTATATTTTCCGTTTCGGTTCATCAATACCCGGAATACCTGACTCATCCCTTCCATCATTACACTGAGCGGAATCAGAAATACCCAGAACAAAGGGAGGTTTCCCACTACCGGAAGAGGGGAAAAGAAATACAGTATTCCTAATATAATAAATATGGCTAAAGAAAGAAAAATACATATCACCAGTCCCAGACGGGAAAGATTCATGGCTTCTTCCTTTTGGGGAGGCAGCATAATTGCCAGTTCGTATCCGCCGTTGATTCCGACGGAGAGGGAAAACACAATGGCAAAAAAAGTCTCAGCCATTCCCGTTTCAGCCGGAAGATAAAGCCGTGAAATCACCGGAATCAGGAAAATACTCAAAGCCTGAGACAGAACCGTACCTGAAAGTAAAGTTGCGATTTTACCCGCAAAAGATTTTGTCATTCGCTCAATAAAAAATGCATTTGCCGGAGACTACATTTCATCGATATTTTTACCCCGGAAAGTAAATACAGGAATTCGGGAGCGGGACACTACATGATGCGTGACGCTGCCCATAATCAGGTTTTCCAGCCCGCTTCTGCCGTGAGTATTCATCATAATCAACTGGAAATTGCCGGCTACTGCATAGTCATTGATAGAGGCACCGGGATTTTTTCCACTGATTACTTTCAGGCTTGTATTGTTGAATCCCCGTTTTTTGATTTCATCCCTGAATTTACCCAGATAATTTTCGATTCTTGAAATGAACCCCAGGTCATCGGCATGCTTTGTATCAACCATGTTGATTAACTGTATCTCAGGGTCTCTTGAGTCGAAGTAGTCCACGATATAATCTATCAGTTCGCTGATACCATAAGTAATATCCACCGGAATCAGGATTTTGCCGAAGCCTTTCTCTTCTCCCATTTCCCGGAAAGTAAGTACAGGGCAGCCCGCTCTGCTGATGATATCATTTACGGTATTTCCCAGCGGCAGGTTCAGGAGGTCATCATTGCTGTGTGTAGCAAGAATGATGAGGTTCGCATTTAACTCCTTTGCTTCTTCGAGAATTTCATCCCGGATATTTCCATACCGAATGCTCGATTTACAGGTTACTGCATAGGGTACAAACTGTTGTTTCAAATCTCTGAGGAGTTCTCTCGCTCTTTCTTTGGCCTGCTCGGTTACCGGAAAAAACCACTCCGGATTGGCAGCTGAATCAAACCCGTACAGACTTCCCATATAGGCAGTCATATTGCTGACCACATGAACAAGCGTAAGGTCGGCTTGATGCAAACGGGCAAAAAATGCCGCTTTTTCTATCATTTTTCCTGATTTTTCGGAGAAATCTACCGGGCAAAGGATGTTTTTAATAGTATGCATACAACTTTGATGTTAGATATGAAACGATAAAAATAATATCAGAAAGCAAAAATCTTTAATATAATCCGGGAATCCTTTGTGAGTAAAACTCCGTTATTAAAGAATTCAACTGAATCGGATACTTTTTTACAATAATAGCGTTATTTTCTAAATACTCCAAATAATTTTAACATTTTATAAAATGAATTTTTATTTTAATATTCCTTTCCGGTAAGAGAAGTTGTCTTCGTTTGGGTTATTGGTTTTAGTTCTTTATTAATGAAAAAAATAATTTAATTTCCTGATTTTTTACTCAGGTATGATTTTTGTTGAAGAATAAACAGGAGCTGATAAAATATCCGGATTCTCGTTTTTTATCTTTCAGGACTTACCCCGTTTCCCGTTTTCGGAGGGGTATTCTGACCCCGCTCACAGACCGGAAATCAGGAATTTTCACATAAAAGAGCGTAACTTTTCCTGTAAATTCTGCATCGATCTTCTTTTTTGAGCCCGGAGCCGGATGATTTATCCAATTCATTTAAAATTTTTTCAGATGTGACTTGATTATTTTGAAAAAATGCTGAAATTACCCCGGAATTTCATGAATATTTACAAACAAATTTGCTTTATTTTCGTAATATTATTAAAACAAAAAATAAAAATCTTAAATAATGAATCGTTTTTTGAGAAATTTTTTAATTACTTTTGGCATTCTCACCCTTGGTCTTACACTGGGTTTTAAAATTGATTCTTATCTGACTCCACATCAGGCTGCCGATGTGGATAAAGGCGTGAAAAAGTTTGAACAGGCACTTGCCTTTATCGAAAGAAATTATATCACCGAACCAAATCATGAGGAGTTGGTGGATAATGCAATCAAGGGAGTGCTGGAAGAGCTGGATCCGCATTCTTTTTATATTGGCAGGGAAGAAATGATGTCAAGAGATGAGGAGATGAGCGGTAGCTTTGAAGGGATTGGGATAGAGTATAATCTGCTCGACGATACTTTGTATATCATCAATCCTTTGGCTGGAGGACCAAGCGAAAAAGCAGGGATTAAATCAGGCGATAAAATCATCAAAATTGACGGGGAGTTACTGGAAGGGGCAAGGCTTACAAGTAGCTTTATTACCCATAAACTCAAAGGGATAAAAGACTCAAAGGTGAAAATCAGTGTAAAGAGAAAAGGATATGAAAATCTGCTTGATTTTATCGTAACCCGGGATAAAATTCCATTGTACAGCGTGCCTTATGCCTATCAGATTACCCCGGAAACCGGTTATATGCAGATTTCGAGCTTCTCTGAAACCACTTATGATGAATTTGTTAAGCAACTTAACCGCTTAAAGCAGGAAAATATCAAAAACCTCATCCTCGATTTAAGAGGAAACCCCGGAGGGTATCTGCTGATGGCAAAAAATATTGCAGACGAGTTTTTGCCTGCCGGTAAAAAAATTGTGAGCACCAAAGGCAGAGGAAAAGACAGTCAGCAGGAATACAACTCTACCAACTCCATGAACTCATTTGAAGAAGGCGGATTAATTATTCTGGTAGATTACGGAACTGCCTCAGCAAGCGAAATTCTTTCAGGGGCAGTGCAGGACCATGACAGGGGATTGATTTTGGGAGTGAGAACTTTTGGGAAAGGCCTTGTTCAGGTTCAGAAAAAATTTGATGATGGTTCTGCAATGAGAATCGTTGTTTCTGAATATTTTACCCCCAGCGGAAGATGTATTCAAAAACCCTACAATAAACCCAATGAGCAGTATGATAATGAAATTGAAGAGCGGTTTAAGTCAGGAGAAATATACGATCAGTCCAAGATTCATTTTGCAGACTCAATGGTGTATCATACCGACGCAGGCCGTACTGTATATGGTGGCGGAGGAATAGTGCCGGATGTATTTATTCCGGATGATACAACCTCCAACAGTAAATATCTCGCCTTATTGTTTGCCAATGATGTCTTCCGCAGTTTTGCGTTCCGGTATGTGGATAATCATTCAGAAATCAGAACTACTTATCCTCATTCTGCCAGATTTATCTACGAGTTCGAAACCAGCAATGAGTTGCTCAGGGAGTTTGTAAATTATGCTGCACAGAAAGGAGCGCCTTTTGATGAAAAAGGATATATTACCTCGATGAACATAATCAAAACCCGGATTAAAGCCTATATCGGAAAAAGATTGTTTCAGGATGATGGATATTATCCCGCTCTCCATGAATCAGACCCTGTAATCCAGAAGGCACTCGAACTCATGCCTGCGGCGTATGAATTGCAAAAAACGGGGAGATTTACCCTGCGGTAATCTTTTAAGGTGAATATTTCACCCAGAAACGACCCTCTCTTTCCTCCGGGAAGCAGAGGGTTTTGTTGATACTGATGGCCTGAAGTTCAGGAACCTGTATCCATATAATCCCGGACTTTATTTTGTTTTGTGGATGAAAGGTAAGTTGAATATGGTAGTTTTCTGTTTTGATGCTTTGGATTTCGCTTCCCGGAAATAAATGCAGGTTGTCTGTAACAACAGAATATTCAGCATTGGCGGGAATGTGTTTCAGTAATACAGACTGAAAAGAGCTCAGGGAAATAAAGTCATTTTTTTTGTATAGCAGAGGATAACCCGAGTCCGGATGCATCCATACATAATCATCATAGGGAAAACGTACTCTGGCTTTCTCATCACCAAGGTTAAAAAGATAATAATACTGATACTCTCCGGACGTAAATGCAACCCCGTAAACGCCTTCTTTTTTTACATGGGTGTTTGCAGCACCGGATGGTTTTTCCCAGATTCTGTCTGAATGGGTATTATCGAGGGAGGTCTCAAAACGCTGAAACTCAATACCCGACTTTTCCAGTACCGGAAACTGACTGAGGAATTGATTTTTTTGCTCAGGGCTGTATTCAGCGGGATTATCAGAGGTGAGAATCAGGCCTCCGCTGATTTGATTGATGGTGAATATGATTTTCTTCTGCTCCGGAGTAAGTCGGTTATCATTGCCCCTCAGATTATAGACATCCGGGTCATTCAGGTATCCGTAACCGTTGGTCTGATAGCGGTTAAGGGCATTGATTACACTTCTTTTGCAGGAAATCGTCTCGCGGAAACGGGCAATTTTATCTATCAGGTTGTTGTTCCATACAAGGCCTACATCCGGACCAATCCGGCAGTAATCCACGGTATTTCCCAGCGAAGCCATCGGTACCCCGCAACCCAGAATTTTCTTTTCACCCAGGCATTCTCTCAGGAATTCCATCGCTTCTGACATTACCTGCCCCCGGCTTTTTCCATTCTGAGGAAGAATAGCTACTGCATACAAAAAATCCAGTTTTACCATATCAAACCCCCATTCGCCCGTAACTTTACGGAAAACTGTCCGGATATATTCCCTTACCTCGGGATGTTCAATATTCAGAGCGTAAAAATTGCCGCTCCAGCCCGGATTATATCCGGCTTTGACGGGTTTTCCCTTTGCATTTTTCAAAATCCAGTCAGGGTGTTTTTTGAATAACGCTGATTTCTGCTCACAGATAAATGGTGCAAGCCAAAGCCCGGACTGATATCCTTTCTGATGAATTTCGCCGGATAAAGCGGAAAGTCCGGAAGGGAATTTTTCATTGACAATCAGCCAGTCTCCGACAGCCCCCTGCCAGCCATCATCAATTTGAATATAATTCACCGGGGCTTCCGCCTGCTTCAAAGCATTGAGGTTTTCCTTTACGATTTTTTCAGAAACACGGGTATAATACTGATACCAGCTGCACCAGCCGGTTTTGGGGGTTTGTGGTTTCAGGGTTCTGTTTCCGGCTTTAAAATACCGCTCAAACACAGGATTCATGGCACCTTCCTCAAAATAAACAGAAAGGATATTCTTCTTTTCGCCTTTATTCCAGACAGCGCCTTCCAGGTCTTTCCGGATAATAATCTGACTGTGAGGAACATCAAATATAATCTGTGTAAACCCTTCTGACTCATCCAAAGAGCCAATGAGCTGAATTGCGCTACTGTTTTTTAGGATGTATCCGTATTGCCAGCCATAAATCATTCCTTTTCGGGACGGCACATCTGCAAAAAGATAATCGCCGGAGTTAAGGAGCACTTTCGGCACCCAAAATCCCGGAAATACCATTTTTTCTTCTGTATGCATTAACCCGGAAGCCGACCAGGACTGATACCCGTCCGCATAGAGCAAATCCGTGGCAGTAAAGGAATAGGGAATGATGATTTCCGCTTTTTCCCACCGGATATTTTCCCTGAATTCCGCCTTTACCGCAAGGGTCTCTTCCGATTCTCCTTTGACACTTTCCGTAAAAAAGGTGCCCTGATCGGTGGTGAGCGTGGAAGTAGGGGAGGACGGAGAAAAAAGGTTTCTGATTGTCTGACCCTTTTCGTCGGAAAATTCTATTCTAAGCCTGATATTTCCTTTGTCAAAAGCCGGTAAAACAGCATAAACGAATAATACAATGCAAAACAGAATGGATGATTTCATGAGCTGGAATGAAAGTCAGGGTGAAATACCGGTGATTTTGGAATGATAAGGCTATAATTCAGAGATTAGCTACCTTTGGCTAATCATAATTTGATATTAACAGGCAGTTTTCCGAATGTATGAATTCCTGTAGCGGGAAAAGCCATCAATTCTCTTTCGGCGGTTTCTTCTTCCAGATACACAGGCATTACATGAACCGGACAATACACAAATTTATTGAAAGACTCGTAGGTATCACCGATATAATAGGGTGGTTCTGTGTCCCTGAGTAAAGTCCCTTCCACCCGGAACAATTCGTCGTCTTTGTTTTTTTTCATAAATTTCCCTACGAGACTGCCAATTTGTCTTACAACTTCTGCGGCAGCTCCATAAGTAGGATTTGCGAAGCTCAGCACCTTTGAAATGGCTTTGATTTCTGTAGAGTTCATGAAGTTACTCAGGTTTTCCCCTGCGGTTCTTACGTCTTCATCACTTTCCATGAATAAAATACTGTAGGTTACAAACTTTCCGGGATTCTGAGGCCCGTAGATTACCCTTCCAACGCCCCCAAAATTTACCCGGGTGCATTTTTTGATATTGGGAAAGTAAAAATTGTTGAGATGAAGCGTGGAAGAACCGTCTTTAATAGTGGATTCGCTTACCGCAATGGAAATAATATAAGGCTCACTCATTCCGCCCAGAAAATCTCCACTTTTTTTTAACTCAAAGTAAGGAATTGTAATTGCAATCTCATCGGTTTTTTTTTGAAATTCTCTCATGGTTATTTATAACTTTTAAGGATGTAATAAAAATCAGGTAAATAGTTTTCAAATTCTTCTTTTTGTCCTGTAGTAAGGGTAAATGCAAGCAGATATTTTTCATTATGGTCAATATAGCCATAAGCCACGTATTTTTCTTTGATAAAACTTTCAAAAACGGGTCTTTTTCCCCATAAATATTCACCTGTCAGGGCTTCTCTTCCATTTTGAGTTTTAATGGTTCTTCTTTTGTTCAGCATTTTAGACTCCTGTACCAGAAAAATCGTTTTTTCAATGGCCATCAGTGCTGAGTCTTTGGTACTAAATCCCGGGTTCTTACGATTTACATAATATACCTGAATGTATGGGTCTTTGAGAGCCGCCCTTTTTCCCTTGGCAACAAAAGTAGCAATGTGGCCACTGTTTTCATCATCTGCCTGAATTTGGCCGCCCCACGGAAGAGAATCTCTGCCAAGGGCTTCAAGGTGTGTGGGGCTGGTAAGGCTTAAATTTGTTTGATATACCTTATAGTTTTTACTGACTCCTTTCGAAAAATCAGCCGGGCCTGTATCTCCACCTTTATGGGTGGAAAGCGTTCTGGAGGCAAAGAAAATGCCCGCCCCGGCTAAGAGGAGTATAAAAATGAAAGGAATTAGCTTATTAATTTTACTGGAATCAGAAATAGAATAATTAAATATATAGTAAGTTTTTATTAGGGATGATAATTTTCATCACTCTGTATATTGTCGCCAAAAGTAAAAAAAAAATCAGGATTACACAATTTTTATCTGAGCGTTTTAAATTATCTTGTTCAGTTCAAAATATAAAAATTACCATTCAAGATTAAGAATCGGCAATTCAACATATAAGAATGGCAATTCAGGTATTTTTTTAAAAAAGAAAAAAATCTTCCCTCTATCTTTGTATCAGCAGGTTAAAGAATGAGCATTTCGGGGTTGACTCGCTTCGCGCTTGAGTCCCCCGAAACTCTTTTATAAAGGTACTGTTTACTGAAGTTTCGGATTGTTTTTATGCCTTTCTCCATCCCTTTTCGTTTTCTTTTCCAGGTTTTTGCGAAGGGCTTCTTCTAAGTCTATCCCCGTTTGATTGGCAAGGCACATCAGTACAAAAAGCACATCCGCCATTTCATCCCCCAAATCGATGGATTTATCCGACTCCTTGAAGGATTGTTCACCGTATCTTCTTGCCATGATTCTGGCCACTTCTCCCACTTCTTCCATTAGAATTGCGGTATTAGTGAGTTCCGAGAAGTATTTCACCCCTATCGTTTGAATCCACTCGTCTATGATTTTTTGTGCTGCTGAAATTGTCATAAATTTTTATTTAAAAACTTCACAGGCATCATTAAGGTTTAGTATAACACAATCTATGGGCTTGACGTTGGGTTTTGAGTGACTTTTTTTAAGGTAATTTAATCCAATGAAAAAGGATATTATTTTGTTGCGAAAAAATTGGGAGAGGTAAGTTTTTTTAATTATATTTGCGGGTGAGTTCTTGTCCGGTCAGTGGAGGAGGAGAAATGTTCCGTAATTTATTAACTTTAAATATTAAAAGTACAAATGCACCTCAATAATCACCATTAATAAAAAATGAAAACTAAAATTGTATTTCTTCAGAAACTGCCATTCTTATTCTGCTTAATGATTTTATTTGCCTGCAACAGTAAAATCTACTCACAAATTATCTATACTGACATCCCTGACGCTACTCCCAATGCAACTTTTACTTTAGATTTGAATAATGACCTTGTCGATGATTTTTCTATTTATTTCGGAGCGACTGATAAAGTGATGTGTTCGCCTTCCAATGACAACGCCTATGCCGGGAACTTTGTGGGGGGAATGTATTTACCATGGGCAATAGCGCAATCGAATAGTATTTGTGACACCCTGTCAACGTGGTTTGACGGCAGTAATCCCGGTACTTTGGCCATAGGTTTGGGTACCGGTTACTGGGCAGGACAAACCGATAAATATTTAGCACTTAAACTCATCGTAGGGACAAACACATATTATGGCTGGGTACGCTTAGATATGTCTGGAGCTTCCACCTCCTTCACTGTAAAAGATTATGCCTACGAAAGCTCCCCCAATACCTGCATTCAGGCCGGACAGACAGCTTTAAGTATAGATGAAAATACAAGCCGGAGCGGTTTTTCTGTCTATCCTAATCCTGTTATCCCTTTTGCCACGATACAGACAAAGGACAACCTTAAGAATGCAACCCTGACTATCTGCAACTCAAATGGCCAAACCGTAAAGCAAATCCATAACCTTTCCGGACAGACATTTTCTGTGTCCCGTGACAATCTTCCCGGCGGAGTATATTTCATTCGGATTACAGATGAAAATACATTCATCGGAGAAGAGAAATTAATCATTACCGACTGAGAGTAAATTATAAATTATAAGGGGTTAATTCCGTAAAGTGTAAGGAAACGGTTTCGTTTATTATTTTGGAAAAAGCATAAATAATATTGAATATGATATTTATCGACAGTAAAAAGAAATCCGAAAAAACATTACAAATGTTGTATCCCAATGCAAAAATTGTGGATGTAACTTCAAAAGCAACAACAGAGCTAATAAAGTTAAGTCCGTTTTATCCGCATGGAGGAATACCCGTACCGTTTTCTGAAAACATCAAAGCAAAATCCGTGGAAGGAATCTGGCAAGGGTTAAAGGTTTTTGAAGCGGCTGATATTGATATCTCTATGTTCGGAAATGACACAATGAAAAACATCAAACGCACTGTAAGACGATTTGGTAAACCCTTAGGACATAGAAAAGGCGTTCAAGGCGTAGAATTGTTAGATTATATTCAGGCAAGAATAGAAATTTATTTGCCCTCTTATCTGTGGGTTTTAGAAAATAAAGTTCAATCTCTCCTTGAAAAATTAAAAAAAGCAAGTGAAAAAGAAGATATCGTTTTACTGGATTATGAAACCAACTGCGATGTGTTTAACCCCAGCAAACCACTTTCCCACGCCTGTTTGGTAAAAGCCTGTATAGAAGGAAATTATCCAACGAAAGAGAGGCTTGAAAATTGAGGTACTCTTTTGTATGGCAGGGGTGTTTAATCTATATATCAATATTCCAGTTCTTTTTTGCCTGAGACTGAAAAGAATAAATGGAAAAAAGTTTGTAACTTTTTTTGCGTTTAAAAGTTACAAACTTACGCTTAATTTAATCCTGTAAGTTACGTTTCACAAACTTACAGGGACGAGAGGGAAATCTAAAGTTATTAGATTTGTGATACAGGAACGAGGGGAGCACATCATTAATGTCACTATTAGTAGCTATTCTAAACAGATAATTCAAAAACAAAAATACAAGCAATGAATAAATTTTGGGTTTTGATTTTATTTCTCATCATTTCCCCAATTATAGGAGGGCTTTATGGCGGTTTACATGACCAATTTACCTATACTATTTCGCCGGAATACTATACAAAATTCAAATTTTATCAGTTTGGGCTAATGGATATGGGAAATGAGGCGATATTTCCTAATCCCCGAATAGAAGTTTTTGCGGTGGGATTTATGGCTACATGGTGGATGGGGTTGCCCATTGGCTTAATTTTAGGATTGGTTGGGTTAGTGCATTCCGAATGGAAAGATATGTTTAATGTAACGATTAAAGCAATAATCATAACCATTACAGTAGCTTTTATTACAGGACTTATTGGGCTTGGGTTTGGGTATTTTTTTCTGAGTAACCAGCCCATAACCGAATTTGAGAATTGGTATCTTCCCGAAAATTTAGTGGATTATAAAAACTTTATACGAGTAGGAAGTATGCATAATTTTAGTTACCTCGGAGGGCTAATAGGACTAATCAGTGGTATTATTTACTCAATAAAAGAGAAAAACAGACTTAAAAACCTGTAAGGTTAAGCACAAATAGAATGAAACCAATGAAAGCTACAAACAGAAATATTGCGGAAAATGCCTTTTACCCGAAATGCCAAGCCAAGGCTCAAAAAGCACTTCGTCAATATAAGCCGTTCTGCACAATTAATAAAAAGGAAAACCAAAAATGCAAATAGACTTTACAATACTTCAGAAATTATTCATTGAGAAAATAAAAAAGGAGGAAGGTTTAATTCTGCGTGGTCATGATGTTTCGTTTCAAATAGAACCAAACTTTGAACATTATAATCTAAATGTGAGAATTAAAGTCTTTGGGGAAGAATTCAGCATTGGTTATCCTAAAGAAAATACAACAGAAGAAGATTTAATAAAAGACTTTTATTCCCGTCTTCATGATTATAATACTGATGATGCAAAATATCATATAATCAGATTGAAAATACAAGAGTTAGAAAAAAGATACCGTGAAAAAATCAGGTCTTTAAGGGAAAATATTTTGAGCCGGAAAAAAGAAATATCACCCGAAGATATCTTTGTTAATATTAGTGATTTAGCACCGAATGAAGAAGACGAAAGAGGTTTTCCAAAGTTTGAAATTTTTGTAGTGATAAAGGGAAAACAAGTGGTAACCAGGGAAATTGGATTTTACGAATACAATCACAAATTAGTGGAAGATCTTGAAAATGAAATAATGAAAACCGAAAACTGAGCAGACCCTCCGTTTCAGAAAGTATTCAGACCAAAATTACTTTCCAAAGAGTAGAAAATGAGCCTCATGACTTCAATCAAAATCCTCCTTATTTCACCCCTCCTCAATTTATAATAAGAACAATTACAATAGAATTTCGTAATTTTGCAAAAAAGTTGTAATTTACGCATGTATTCATTCCGGAAGTTAATTTTATTATTACGCACGCTTACCTTCAGAAAAGTCTGGAATTTTATAAAACTGTATCTGTCCTTTTTTTATTCCCGATACAGAAAAAGTTCCGTTCATCTTGGAAATCCGATGAAAGTGGGGATTGAGCCTACTACTTATTGCAATCTCCGGTGTCCGGAATGTCCGAGCGGGCTCAGGGCGTTTACGCGTCCTACGGGAATGCTGAAGCCTGAAAATTTCGAAAAAATGGTGGATCAGCTGAAGGATGATTTGATTTATCTGCTGATGTATTTTCAGGGAGAGCCTTATCTGAACCGTAAATTTCTGGATATGGCAAAATATGCCACCGACAATGGAATTTATGTCGCAACGAGTACAAACGGACATTATCTCACCGAAGAAGTAGCCCTCAAAACCGTTGAAAGTGGCATTACCGAAGTAATTGTTTCCATTGATGGCACTACTCAGGATACGTATGAGTCTTACAGGGTAGGGGGGGAGCTGGAAAAAGTCGTGAATGGGGTAAAAAATCTGGTTAAAGCCCGGGCGGATAAAAAGTCTCAGACTCCCTATATTTTAATACAGTTTCTGGTCGTAAAGCCCAATGAGCACCAAATCGGGGACATTAAAAAAATGGCAAAAGAATGGGGGGCAGATGATGTATTGCTGAAAACCGCTCAGATTTATGATTATGAAAACGGGAGTGATCTGATTCCCACTATCAGCAAGTACAGCAGGTATCGTCAGAAGCCGGACGGAAAATGGGAGTTAAAAAATCCCCTCAATAATCAGTGCTGGAAACTATGGCACGGGGCAGAAATCACCTGGGACGGAAAAGTGCTTCCCTGTTGTTTTGACAAAGACGCTCAGTATGAAATGGGAAACCTGCTTACCGACTCCTTTGAAAAAATATGGAGAAGTAATCAGTATGATTCATTCCGTAACCGGCTGCTGAAATCCCGTAACGAAATTGATATTTGTCAGAATTGCTCTGAAGGACTGAGTGTTTTCAGTGAGTAAAAAATCCTTCTGAGAAAAAGCTGTTTTCCGAACCTTTTTATTCAGTATTCGTTTAAAGGATTAAAGTTTTAAAATTAAAAATAATACAATGGCAGGAAAAGTAGTAACATTTACAGATGATAACTTTAATGAGTTAGTATTAAAGTCCGATAAACCCGTTTTGGTTGATTTTTGGGCTGTTTGGTGTGGTCCTTGTAAAGCGATTGCTCCTTCTATCGAAGAACTATCTGATGAACTTGATGGCAAGGCAGTTATCGGTAAACTGGATGTGGATCATAATCCTGAGATTTCCATGAAATACGGAATTATGTCTATTCCTACTTTATTGGTTTTCAAAAACGGAGAAATCGTTGATAAATTAGTGGGTTCAGCACCTAAAGCTACCATTAATTCCAAATTGGCTGCGCATTTACCTGCATAATTGCGGGTATTGTTTCATATAAAAATCCTGTTGCCACAATCCGGCAACGGGATTTTTTGTGTTTGGTAAAATCTCCCGCAAAAGGTGATAAGATTGTTTTGAGGGTTTCTCGCAGAGTCGCAAAGACGCTAAGCTTGGTTTGTGCTGGGGGAATAGGTTTCTCGCAGAGTCGCTAAGGGTGTTGAGTAAAACCTCCACCCATTTTGTCAAGCGGATGCTTGAAGATAACCTGTGCAAGCGGATGCTTGCACAAGCATAGGAGGGGCTTTGCGTGAAAAAAAAATCCCCCTTTGCGAGAAAAAGCCCTACGTAAGCAATTTGTTTTTAGTAGAAGTCGTGGCAACAAAATTTTTCAGATAAAACGGCTCATACGTAACGAGGTCTTCAAAGCGTCCCGCCTCAAAGAATGCACTCAGTTTAGCCGCAAGCCTTTCGGGAGCATGGATTCTCTCCGGGATAATCCATGCGTTGGGATGAAAGGAAAGAAGCGATTTGCATTTTTCCGCCCCATCTCCCGTAAAAATAATTTTATGCTGGTTCAGGATATCCTCAAAAGGGTTATCCTCCATGATTTTTGCATGTACCGCTACCGTTTCATTTCCTGACTGATCGTAACAGGCACAATATACTTCCATTCTTCTTGCGTCAATCATGGGGCAAATCCATGCGTCTGACAGTCCGGCAAAAGGAATAAGAGAAAGCGCAATGTATTCCAGACTACTCAGAGCAATCAAAGGGATATTGAGTGCCATAGCGATTCCCTTGGCTGTAGATACGCCCACTCTCAGACCTGTATAGGAGCCCGGCCCGCCACTTACCGCTACCGCATTCAAATCCTTCATCGTAAGCCCGCAATCCTTTACGATTTGCTGAATCATGGGAGTAATCAGGCGGGCATGCGATTTTTCTATTTTATATTCCCACCATCCGATACAGGTTTTTTCCTGAACGAGCGCAACAGTTCCGGTTTCCGTTGCAGTATCTATCCATAAAATATTTGCCATTTTTTTAGAAAAGTATTCCCCAGGTCCATACAACCCGGTTGTAAGTAATTTTTCCCTCTGCATTAACGGTTACAAAAGTCCATTCTCCCGTTTGATCATTAAAGCGGGGGATTCTCTGAGTCCATTTCTGTTCTGTCGCCTGCAACTGAAATCCGACGGAGTACATCCATCCGAATTTTCGGGCGGTATATTCCCGGTATCCAAATCCAAAGCCAAAAAAAGTACCGGCTTTAAAGCTTTCAGATAATCCCGTTCTGACCGAGCGTACGGCATAGCCCGCTTTTGCATAATACATCGGAGACATCCTTTTTTTGCCGACATTCCCTCTGAATTCTAAATAAAGCGGATTCACATTGCCGGAAGTAGGGTAAATATGCAATCCGGTTCCGATTCCGGCAGAGGCATACTTATTAAAACGGTATCCCAGAGAAAGGTCTGTATTCAGCATAAAAAAAACATCCCTGAAAGCATTTCCAAACCCAATCCCCCCGGCATAAGTACCGTAAATCCCTTTATCCCGGTAGAGGATATTCATATTTTTTTTGAGCATGGGTAAGCCAATCGTCTCAGGTTTTCCGGAAGAGATACTTTTTATCTCATCATAAGGAATAACGAGGGTGGTTTCTTCCGAAATTTTAAGCGTAATAAACTCATTTTCTTTTTTTTCCAGAATTTCTCCATATAAAATGCTGCCATTTTTGAGAATGACTTTAGGGGAGGACTCCGGATTCTGTGCCTTTATTATCAAAGACAAAAAAAGCAGAAAGATTAAAATAAAAAACGGGATGAATTTATAGCGCATTCAATGTAAAATTAAAAAGTTATACTGCAACTTTTGCCGGCGTTTCCGGAGACCATTCGCCTTCCCATTTTGCAATTACAACAGAAGCCAGGCAGTTTCCAATCATATTAACTGCTGTACGGGCCATATCCATGAGCTCATCTATCCCTAAAATCAGATAAATCGGCCATTCCGGTAGTCCGAAGGAAGACGCAGTACCAAATAGAATAACGAGTGAAGCCCTGGGTACGGCAGCCACTCCTTTACTGGTAAGCATTAACGTAAAAAGCATCGCCATCTGTTGCCCCATACTCATTTCGATTCCGGCAGCCTGGGCTACAAAGATGGAAGCCAGAGAAAGATAAAGCGTCGTACCGTCGAGATTAAAGGTATATCCTGTAGGCACCACAAAGGCGATAATTCTTCTGGGAAGCCCGAATTGTTCCAGTTTTTCCATGGCTTTGGGCAGGGCTGCGTCACTGCTTGTCGTAGCAAACGCAATAGAAACCGGCTCGATGATGGCCTGAAGGAAACGTTTGATAGGCAATTTAATCAGCAGGGCGATGGGAAGCAGGACTGCCACGAGAAACACAAGCAGTGCTACATACAAAGTAGCAAGTAGTTTCAGCAGATACACCAGTACATCCAGCCCCATATGGGCTACCGTTACGGCAATTGCTGCGCCTACTCCTATCGGGGCATAATACATGATGATATTGGTAAATTTAAACATTCCCTCCGAGAGGCTTTCTGCAAAATGAAGCATCGGGGCACGTTTTTTTTCATCCACCATCGCCAGCGCAATCCCAAACAATACACTGAAAACCACCACCTGAAGTACTTTGCCTTCCATTACGGATTTCGCAAGATTTTCAGGGAAAACATCAAGCAGTAACTGAGTATGGTCCTTTTGTTGTTTCTCCGCATTGGCTTTCGCTTCTTTCATGGTCGTTTCCTTGGATTTGACCACGGCTTCCGTAGGCGGCTTGATTCCCACTCCCGCCTGGGAAATATTAATGGCACCCCAGCCGATGAATAACGCAAGAGTGGTAACGATTTCAAAGTAAACCAATGATTTCCAGCCCATCCTGCCAATCTGCTTTATGTTGGCATGTCCGGCAATTCCTACTACCAATGTACCAAAAAGTAAAGGTGCTACGATGGTTTTAATCAGTTTGATAAAAATTTTGCTGAGTACCTGAAGTTCAAGTGCGACACTCGGGTGGTCGTAACCAATCGCAATCCCGATAACCATGCTGACAAAAATCCAGGTGGTAAGCGTTTTTTTATGAGCAGCATAATGAATCAGCCCGCCCAGAATTACCCAATGCGCCACTTCCGGAAAATAATGTGGAATCACTCCCCCCGGAATACAGGTTAATGCGAGTACAGCAGCGACAAGAATACTCATAAGAAAGGCTCCGACCTGAACGTACCGGTTTCCCATATATCTGTAAGCTGCGGCTGCAACAAGGGCAGCAGAAGTATTTCTGAGCAGTTCGATTACCTCAGCGTATCCGTACAGATATCCATTGTATAATATCAGTAAGACTGCTGTCAGAAGTGATAAGCCCATTGCAGTATAGGCAAGTATATGTTTTTTATTCATTCCTTATTTGATTAAAAAGTAAAATCCGATACGAAGATGGTGACAATTCTCTGAAAAAACAATTAAACAGGAATATTCTTTTTCATATTTTCGAGAATGTGGTAAACTGCCGGGCAATACAGCGCATTTACAGCATGATAGGAAAGATTGGAGGAAAAGGTAAGATGATTTGTATGAGGATAATCCCGGCAGGCTTTGGGTCTTACTTCATAAATGGAGCAGGTATTGTCATTTTGAAGAAAAGGACAAGGGGTCTGATTGATAACGGTATCGTTGTCTTCATCATTTTTGAGGTACTTTTTTTCAAAATCAGTATGACTAATCCCCAGATACCGGGCAATTCTGGCACTATCCGTTTTATTAACCATAGGGGGAATAGAGGAGCAGCAACCCGCACATTCCAAACAATTGATCTTAGCAAAAACCGTATCATGGGTTTCTTCTGCAAACCGGTCTAACGCTTTACTCTTATGTTTGGTAAGTTTGGAGAGGAATTTTTTATTGGAAGAAAAAACCGAATTTTTCTTTTTATTCCACTCCTCAATCAGCGGATTCATGTTCCCTCTTTCAGAATGATTTCTCCCAAAAGCATATCTTCGGGAGTAGTGATTTTTATATTGTGATAATCTCCTTTTACAATTGCAATGTTTTTACCGCTTACCTCCTGAAAAAGAGAAGCGTCGTCTGTGTAGTCATCGTGTTTCCTTTCTTCAAAGCAATCCCAGAGTGCAGAGAAGGTAAAAGTCTGAGGCGTTTGTACCTCCATGTATTCTGCTCTTGATACAGGCTGAGTTGTTTCCCCATTTTCAACCGGAATGATTCTTCTGAGAGAAAATTTTACAGGAAGGCAGGGGATTGCCGCTTCGTACTCCAGCGCTTTCTCAAAGCATTCTTCAATAACGGCGGTACTCACAAAAGGCCTTACCGCATCATGAATTGCTACCAGGGCATTGAGATTCCCCAGAATATTTTCTTTCAGGAAAAGAAGTCCTTTGTAAACCGAATGAATTCTCTCCTTTCCTCCGTTACAGACATACAGATTTTCTCTTTCTTCTTCCGAAAGATATTGTCCGGCAAGGGATTCCCAGTGAGAAAGATAGGCCTCGTGCATGACAATAACAATGGGCATATCTTTCTGTACCAAACGGAAACGCCGGATAGTAAGTACCAGAACGGGAAGATGATTTAACAGCATAAACTGTTTGGGGAGTACTCCTCCCATTCTGGAACCTGTGCCGCCTGCCACGAGTAAAGCAGTTTTAAGAATCATTTTTCAGTGTTTGAAAATAGATTTTTCGGGATAATTACAGGATTAGCATAGCATCTCCGTAACTATAAAAACGGTATTTTTCTTTAACGGCTTCCTGATAGCAATGCATCATAAATTCATAGCCCATATATGCCGAAATCATCATCAGCAAAGTAGATTTGGGTCTGTGAAAATTGGTTACCATTGCATTGGCGATACTGAAATCGTAAGGCGGATAGATAAATTTATCAGTCCACATTTTCTGAGGGTTCAGAAAGCGTGCAGCAGAAACAGAAGATTCCAGTGCGCGCATTGTAGAGGTTCCTACTGCAATTACCTTATTGCCATTCCGTTTTGCTTCGTTTACCATATCTGCTGTTTCCTGCTCAATGGTAAAATATTCAGAGTCCATTCTGTGTTTGGATAAATCTTCCACCTCAACCGGAGCGAATGTACCGATTCCGATATGAAGGGTAATTTGAGTTTGCTCTACGCCCTGAAGTTCCAGTCTTTTGAGTAATTCACGGGTAAAGTGAAGTCCGGCAGTAGGAGCTGCAACCGCACCGATATTTTTAGCATAGACGGTTTGATAATCTTCATAATCCCTGTCTTCTACTTCCCGTCCGATATATTTAGGAATAGGTGTTTTACCCAAACGGTGAATTACATTGAGTAAGTCCTGAGTATTTCCATCAAACAAAAACCGTACGGTTCTGCCTCTTGAGGTGGTATTATCTACCACTTCAGCAATCAAATCATTGTCTCCGAAAAATAATTTATTTCCTACCCTGATTTTTCTTGCAGGATCTACCAGTACATCCCAGAGTTTTTGTTTCGCATTTAATTCCCTGAGCAAAAACACTTCAATGTTTGCTCCGGTTTTCTCTTTGTTTCCAATTAATCTGGCAGGGAATACTTTAGTGTTATTCATCACCATTACATCTCCCTCACCAAAATACTCCAGAATGTCTCTAAAGGTTTTGTGTTCGATTGTTTGGGTTTTTCTGTTTACAACCATCATTCTGCAACTGTCCCGCGGATCCATCGGATATTGAGCAATCAGTTCATCCGGCAACTCAAACGAAAATTCAGAAAGTTTCATTTTTTATAGATTTTTTAAAAATACGCCGCAAAAATACATTCTCAAAATGCGTTTGTCAAGGGTTAAGCAAAATAATTTGAGAAATCCCTCATTAAGTAGGATAAAAACACCGTTTTAAGGCCTTAAAGGACACTTTATTACGGGAATGTGGATAAAATTCAGGCTCTTATTGTTTTTCTACCTTAAAACCGGAAGGCCTCAGTGTTTTTTCGATTAATTCAAAAGTGAGGTCTTCTCCTTTAATCGTAATGAGTTTATCCGGATTCTGAGTATCTACCACCCATTCCTGAATTTTGGATTCTTTGTTTAAAAAAGGAGTTACCTTCTGAACGCAGTTATTGCAGTTGATGTTGGATTTTAAAACAAGTGTGTTTTGCATATTTTTTGAGATGAATGTTTCTATCTCATCAACCCAAAAATGAGGCAGATAGTTTGATGAAAAAAACGGAAGGAAATGACTCCCTCCGTTTTCCAATATGTTTATTTTTTAATAAAACGCTGTCAACCGTAGTTTTAGCGGATAATTATAACACTTCCCCCTCTTTCAAAACCCCTTCCATCATTCATGGTGCAACGGAATTTATAGACATAGGTGCCTTCCGGTAAATCTCTTCCGCTTTTATCTTTCCCGTTCCAGGTATCAGAAGGAGAGGTTAATGCAGCGACAAGAGTACCCCATCTGCTATAAATCAAACATTCCATTTGTGTAATTCCCTGACCGGATACATAAAACAAATCATTTACCATATCTCCGTTGGGAGAGAAGGCGTTCGGGAAATATACTACTCCGTTGGGAATGATATGATATGTCAGAGAGTACGTGTCCGGACAATCCGTAAATCCATTGTAAGCAGTCAGGCTGACTGTATAAGTGCCATGAGTCTGAAAAGTATGCGTAGGGTTTTCCTTATTGCTTATACTTCCGTCTCCGAAATTCCAGCTGTAACCTGAGCCTCCCTGAGTCAGGTTTTCAAAGGCAATCGTTGCATTATTCAGGACAATGGAATCAGCATTGGTAGGATTACTGTTAAAAAATGCAGTTGCCGGTGGCCTGTTGTTAATATCAACATCAAAGGAAACCTGACATCCGTTGGCATCTGTAAGAAAAGCGGTATAGGTTCCGGCTGCAACATCTGATATCTCAGGTCCGGTTTGCACAGGAGTGGTATTCCATGAAATCGTATAAGGCATAGTTCCGCCGGATGCTTTTACAGCGGCTTTGCCATTCGGTAAATCGCAGTAGGCATTCACAACCCAGTCCAGTGCCATTTTTAATTTTTGAGGCTGAACGATGGATTCCGTTGCGGTTTGAGTACATCCGTTTGTATCCCTTACCGTAATCAGATAAGTTCCGGTACTCATACCCGTAGCCGTAGGTGTGTACTGACGGGGAATTGTATTCCATGTGTAAGTATAACCTGGTGTGCCCCCATTGGCAATTACGCCTGCCGTTCCGCTATCATCATCAAAGCATAGCAAATCTGTGTGAGAGGTCTGTATATTAAGCGGAGAAGCCGGTTGAGTAAGGGCAAAATTACGGGAAATCGTACATCCGTTTGCATCGGTAACGGTTACGGAGTAATTTCCGGCAGTCAGTCCGGATGCCGTATTGGTTGCAGAAGCTGAACCGGTCCAGTTGTAACTATAGGGAGCAGTTCCTCCGGAAATAACCACTTTGGCCTGTCCGGTTGCCTCGCCGAAGCATTTTACATTTACCTGAGACGAAATTGCTCTCAAAGAATCCGGCTCTGCAAGGGTGAATGATTTGATGATTTGGCAATTATTCGCATCGTTTACGGTAACGGTATAGTTTCCGGCTCCCAGATTCATCATAGCATTGACATTCATCCCGGGATTGTGACTCCAGGTATAAGTGTAAGGCATTGTGCCGCCGCTGATATTGACCACCGCTGACCCGTTCGCATCACCGAAGCAGTTCAAAGGAGTAATGATGGTGTTTTCGGCAAGTACAGCAGGCGCAACTATCATCACAGGTAACGACTGAGAAGTAACACATCCAATGGCCAGTGCATCCGCAATAAATACAGTGTAGTTTCCGGAGTTGAGTGTGGCAGAGTCGGTAAACTGAGCCGGAGTACTATTCCAGGAATAACTGTATGAACCCGAACCTCCGCTTACACTAACAGAAGCAGAACCCGGTAATCCGGCACAAAGCGGCTGATTAATCTGGGAAATCGCTGCTACAAGGGGAGAAGGCGGGTTGATGGTGATACTGAAAGTACAGACACTGATTAGTCCGGCGGCGTCTGTAGCAGTATAGGTTACATTGGTTGTACCCAGGGGGAAAACCGAGCCGGGAGTATGACTTGAGACAAATGCTGGTATTCCGCAATTGTCAGCGGCTGTAGGAGCAGTCCAGGAAACCGTGGTGTCACAACCTGCTCCCAGATTGATGACCATATTGGAAGGGCAGTTGCTGATTACCGGTGGTGTTGCATCAGAAATTGTCACGGTAAATATACAGTTGGCGGTATTGCCGGCGGCATCCGTTGCGAGATAAGTAACGGTAGTAGTCCCTAACGGGAAAGTGCTTCCGGGAGCAATAGCAGTACTCAGGGTTGCTCCTGCACAGTTGTCCGAAACAGTAGGGGCAATCCAGTTTACGAAAGCATCACAATTCGGGCCTGCGTTTTGGGTGATATTCGCCGGACAGTTATTGATTACCGGAGGAGTATTGTCGGTTACCGTTACTGTAAAAGAACAGGTACTGGTAAAACCTAAAGCATCCGTTGCGGTATAGGTGACCACTGTGCTTCCCAGTGCAAAAGAGGTTCCGGGGTTATGGGTGGAGGCCAAAGCTACGCCCGGACAGTTGTCGGTAGCGGTAGGGGCAGTCCAGTTTACAATTGCAGCACAGTTTGCCCCGGCATTTACACTGATATTCGCCGGACAGTTGGCAATTACAGGATTTTCATTATCGGTTACTGTAACCGTAAAGGTGCAGGTATCCTGATTTCCTCCCGGGTCAGTAGCGATATAGGTTACTACAGTGGCTCCTGTCGGGAAAAAACTACCGGGCGTATGAGATGCATTGACTATGGCAGAGCAGTTATCATTCACAGTAGGAGCAGTCCAGGATACAATTGCACCACACTGACCGGAATCGTTGTTTTGAGAAATATTAGCCGGACAACCGGAGAAAACGGGAGGGACAGAGTCGTTCAGGGTTACTACAGCATTGCAGGTGGAGATATTTCCGTTTACATCTGTTACTGTTAATACTACATTATTGGCACCAGGCGTTGTACAGTTAAATGTGGAGGGGGAAACCGTCACAGAGGCAATGCCACAATTGTCAAAACTACCATTATCAATCTGAGCGGCTGTAATACTCGCACTACCGGAAGCATCGAGTTGTATGGATATATTCTGGCAGATAGCGGTAGGAGGAATACTGTCCTGAACAGTAACCGTTGAAGTACAGGTACTTATATTCCCATTCACATCAGTAACCGTTAATACTACCGGGTTGGGGCCTGCATCAGCACAGGTAAATGAAGAGACATCAATTGTAGTGGAAGCGATTCCGCAATTGTCGTTGCTTCCAGAATCAATCTGATTGGTGGTAATAGAAACATTTCCCCCCGGGTCAAGATATACGGTGATATTCTGACAGGCAGCAACCGGAGGGGTTGAGTCAGAAACGGTAACTACTGCTATGCAGGAATCAATATTTCCGTTTATATCCGTAGCTGTTAATGTTACATTGTTTGGTCCTACATTCGTACAGTTAAAAGTAGTATTGCTGAGGGTAAGACTACTGATACCGCAGTTGTCTGTTGTCCCTCCGTCAATCATTGGTAGTGTAACCGAAGCATTTCCGGTTCCATCTAAATATACTGTCAGATTCTGGCAAATCATCGCTGGATTTTCAGCATCATTTACTGTTACTGTAAACGAGCAGGTATCCGTATTTCCCACAGAATCCGTTGCGATATACTGAATATTGGTAGTCCCAATGGGGAATAAAGAGCCTGAAATCAGTCCTGCGCTTTGAACAATCGTTGCATTCGGGCAATTATCACTTACCGTGAGTGCCGGCCACGTAATTTGTGCGCCACATATTCCGGGGTCATTATTGACAGTAATATTCGCCGGGCAGTTGGCGATTACCGGATTTTCAGTATCATTTACAGTTACATCAAAATTACAGGTTACTGTATTTCCCGATGAATCCGTTGCGGTAAATTCTACCTGAGTCGTTCCTATCGGAAAAACACTGCCGGAAGGAAGCCCAAGCGTCTGCCCAAAAGTAAAGCTGCAATTATCCGAAGCCGTAACCGGAATCCAGTTTATTACCGCTCCACAAACACCATTATCATTGGATACATTTATATTGGCTGCCGGGCAATTCTGAATTACAGGGAGTTCAGTATCATTTACAGTAACACTAAAAGAGCAGTTTGCTGTATTTCCTGAAGCATCGGTGACGGTATAACTAACCTGTGTTGTTCCTATTGGAAAGGTACCCCCATCCGCAATACCAAAATCCATAATCATAGTGGCTCCCGGACAGTTGTCACTGAATGCAGGGGTGCCGTAATTTACTACTGCACCACAAATGCCAGGGTCATTGGCAATGACAATACTGGTGGGGCAGCCCGCAATTACAGGCAGTTCAGAGTCGGTAATCGTTACATCAAATGTACAGATTGCGGTAAGTCCGGCAGCATCCGTTGCAAGATAAGAGACCGTAGTAGTACCAATTGGGAAAACGGTTCCGCTTGCAGGCCCCGAAGTCTGCACAAAATTTAATCCCGGACAATTATCCGTAGCTGCCGGAGCCGTCCAGTTTATTAATGCACCGCAAACCCCCGGATCATTGGGGATATTAATATTTGCAGGGCATCCTGTGATTACCGGATTTTCTGAATCGGTAACGGTTACATTAAAAGAGCAACCGGAAGTAAGTCCCACCGCATCTGTAGAGAGATAGGAGACTAAAGTGGTTCCAATCGGAAAAACGGAACCGCTTGCCGGGCCGGCGGTCTGAGTGAAAACCACTCCCGGACAATTGTCTGTAGCGACCGGTGTAACCCAGTTAATCAGTGCACCACATATTCCTGGGTCATTGATTACATTAAAGTTTGCAGGGCAACCACTGATAGCAGGAGGCTCAGTGTCAGAAACAGTGATATTAAAATTACAGGTGGCGGTAAGGCCGGAGGCATCCGTTGCAAGATACGAAACCATCGTTGTACCCAAAGGGAAAAGTGTGCCGCTTACCGGTCCCGCTGTCTGAACCAGGGTTGCATTGGGGCAATTGTCTGTTACCGTAGGGGTTGTCCAGTTAATGATTGCACCACAGGCGCCGGGGTCATTGGGTAAACTGGAGTTCGCCGGACATCCGTTAATTGCAGGAGGAGTATTGGCAAGGGTATTAATCGTTACCGAAGTAGAAGTAGAACAGGCCGGGTTTGCGGTTACGCTTACATAGCAGGTGTAGTTTCCTGCAGTAAGATTGGATACGGTAGCAGTATTACCCACGTTCGGCACCCAGGAGTAAGTATAGGGTCCGGGAGTAGTCCCTCCGGTAGTTACAGTTGCAGAACCATTGTTTCCTCCGGCGCAGGTTACAGCAGTGGGGGTATTGCTTGCAGTAAGGTTACAGGTATTGCATGGGGCAGGAGAACCGCTTCCACCTGTTTGACTAATACTAACTGTAGTGTTTACATTGCAAAAGTTACTTACCAGTAATATATAAAACTGACCCGAAACCGCACTTGCCGGAATATCTGCATACTCTACATTGGAGGTGGAAAAACTACAGTCCACCAGATTGGTAGGGATAAAAGTACATCCATTCTGAAAAGTCGTAAAAGGGCCCCATAAAGCAAAGTCCACATCACAGGAAGAACTGATAGTCCAGGTCTGACTTCCGGAGTTTTGAATCTGAACATAATACCAGTTAGGATTATAAATCGCCCCCAGACAGTTCACAGAGCCAAAGTTAGGTTGATTGGGTGGGGCCGGGTATGAGGTGGGGCCACATAACGGGGTAATCGTAGTGGAACAGTCAATACTGAGGGGAGATGGCGGGGGTGGGGGAGGAGTACCACAGCCAATTGCCGCTACCCATCCGGAAAGGGTTACACTTCCATCCGAGGTAAAAACAAACGTCAGACAGTTGGATGGATTGGTGGACTGAATTGTTCCGGGAGAATTGGTTCCTGTATAGCTTCCCAATAAAGGAGAAGCAGTATTGGGACCATTATATATCACCAGATTATCGAAAAAATTTTCGAGTTGAAAATTGCTGAAGGTAAAAAAAATAGGTTGACCTGAGTTGGAACAGAAAGTCATCGTTGTATTTTGATTATTGGCATAGTTTCCCGTTCCTCCGGGGTCATAGAAAGTCCCGCTACAGGTATTCACCGTTGTGGTACTCATATTATAGTTCTGTGCAAAAAGGGGCTGGTACGCAAAAAACAAAAACCCTGTGAGCAAAAGTAAAAATTTATTCATATAAAGTAGTAAATATAGATAGACTTTGATTTGAAAAAACAAAGAAATAAATTATTCTTAAATTTTACAACTAAAACAGGCCGGATGGTATTAAATTATGTTTAAACTGTGTACACACAATAAAATAAACAGGACTAATCTTAATGTTTTTTTGTTATTGCCGCAGGCAGAAATATAATAGAATTTTAGCTATAGTCATTTTATCCATTATCTTTGCAGAAAATTTGAGCAGATTATTATTTACAGAAGAAAATGCCATTGATAGAGTACTGGAATACATATAAACCCATAATATCCGTTCTTGTAAAAAGTCCGTTATTTTATATCTCATTGATTATTACGGTTTTTATGACATATTATTGTGTTTATGTACTGATGGCAGCCAAAAAATTCCGAAAAAATCTTCCTCCTCTTCAAAGCGGGCTTTTTCCCTTTGTCAGTGTAATTATTCCGGCCAGAAATGAGGCCTTTTCCATCTCTGCCTGCCTTCATTCTGTGATTAATCAGAATTATCCTGCTGACCGGTTCGAGGTGATTTTAATCAATGATCATTCCGAAGACCAAACCGGTGCAATTGCTTCGGAAATTGCCTCCGCAAGCATGAATCTCACGGTAATTGATTTACAGGATGAGGATATCAATTCTTTTAAAAAAGCAGCAGTGGCCAGGGCTGTTTCCCTTTCCAAAGGAGAAATAATTCTTCAAACAGATGCTGATTGCGTGGTTTCCCGAAAGTGGATTAGTGCAATGACCGGGTTTTTTGATTCAGAAACAGCATTGGTATCCGGCCCGGTTCAGTTTACTTACCGGAATTCCTGGTTTGAAAAAGTACAGACGCTTGAGTTTTTGGGACTGAACCTGCTCGGAGCCGGAGGGATAGCGATGAAACGCCCCAATATGTGTAATGGTGCTAATCTGGCTTATCGCAAAGCTGTATTTGAAGAGGTAAACGGATTTCAGGGCGTGGATAATGTCGCTTCAGGAGATGATGAATTGCTTCTTCAAAAAATCTACAGACTCAAAAAATACAAAATCCGATATGCCTGCGCCGAATCGGCTATCGTTAAAACTGCCGCTTTGAGTTCTCTTGCAGCGTTTTTCAATCAACGGTTGCGGTGGGTAAGCAAATCCAGAAGTTATCTGAACCGGTGGATTAATGTAACCCAACTCCTTTTTTTTCTGGCTATCTGCGGAATTCCATTGCTTTTTGGGTTATCGTTCATTTCAATTTATATGCTGATTCCTGCAGTTATCGTTTTTGGGATGAAAATTCTCTCAGATATTCCTCTCATGATTCAAGCTACCCGTTTCTTCCGGGAAAAAAAACTGTTAAAATGGTTTCTTCTCCTGGAAGTGTTATATATTCCTTACGTTATTCTCATTGGAATTGCCGGAAATCTGATATCCAGTTATAGCTGGAAAGGCCGCAAAGTAAGGTGAAGTTTCCCCCGAAAAATACTTACAGTTCCTGTGCTTTTAAAAGGATATCACAAAAATGGTAATCAGGCAAACAAAAATGCTGATTTAGTTTTAAATGAAATTGAATTAAAAAAAAACGTAAACAAAATAAATCCTGAACAAATTTATCCATTCCGGGTTTTATTTGTAATTATTCTAAATAAGGTACTTTCTAAATATGAGCATAAAAAATATAGAAGCAATCAGGATGGATTTTCCGGTATTACACCAAAAAGTACATGGAAAGCCCTGGGTGTATCTGGATAATGCCGCAAGTGGCCAAAAACCTCTGCCCGTAATTAATGCTATCTCTGAGTATTATCTGAAGTATCACAGCAACGTTCACAGAGGGGTGCATTATATGAGTCAGCTTGCTACGGATAAATTCGAAGCAGCACGCAAAACCGTTCAGCATTTTTTAAATGCGGAGCACGATCATGAAATTATCTGGACTACGGGTACCACTGAGGGGATTAATCTGGTTGCTGCTACTTACGGACGAAAATTCCTGAAAGAAGGGGATGAAATTCTGATTACAGGAATGGAACATCATGCCAATATCGTTCCGTGGCAGATGTTGTGTGAAGAAAAAGGCTGCGTTCTCAGAGTCGTTCCCGTACTGGAAAACGGAACTCTGGATATGGCCTCATTCTATGAACTGTTCAGCGATAAAACCCGTTTTCTTTCCGTTGTTCATGTTTCCAATGCTTTGGGTACGCTGAATCCGGTTAAGGAAATGATAAAGCATGCCCACAGCAAAAATATTCCTGTTTTGCTGGACGGAGCACAGTCTTCCTGTCATTTTGCGATAGATGTACAGGATCTCGATTGTGATTTTTTTGTGTTTTCGGGACATAAAGTTTTTGGCCCTACGGGAATCGGAGTACTATACGGCAAAACCGAATACCTCGAAAAAATGCCTCCTTACAAAGGCGGGGGTGAAATGATAGAAACCGTTACTTTTGAAAAAACCACTTACGCCGGATTGCCTTTTAAATTTGAGGCAGGAACGCCTGATATTGCCAATGCAATCGGGCTGGCTGCTGCAATGGATTATATACACTCAATAGGGTGGGATGTAATGGAGGCTCAGGAAAAGTTTCTGCTGGAATATGCAACGGAAGAGATTCTCAAAATCGGAGGAATAAAACTTTATGGAACTTCACCTGAAAAATGTAGTGTTCTTTCTTTTCTGATAGAGGGGATTCATCCATATGATACCGGTACAATTCTCGATAAAATGGGAATTGCAGTAAGAACAGGACATCATTGTGCTCAACCCCTCATGGGCAGATTCTGTATTCCCGGAACAGTAAGGGCTTCTTTTGCCTTTTATAATACTAAGGAAGAGGTGGACGCTTTAATTTCGGGCCTGAAAAGGATAAAAACGATGTTTTTATAGAGATTTATTACATCTCCGTCATTTTCAATCTCTTTTTGCTGGAGATGGTTTTCGCTTAACTCTAAGGGATAATAAAGGAATTGCGGATAAAATAATACAATTTTGCCAAAGTTCTGACATCTTCAAATATTAGTATGAGATTTGCAGTTTAGTCGTAAAATAGCGTTTATGCTGAAGAAGTTTTTATTCTTGTTTGAGAAAATAGAAAAAATAGGGCTAACAAAAGAAGCAGAAGCGAGATTGGGGGATGAATATATAAGAAGTTCAAACCGGATTTCCGTTATTAATTTTTTTCTTATATTTCAGGCTTCAGTCTTTGTTTATTATACTTTACCCGAAATCTCTGTTTACCTGATTGTGTTTTTTATTGGGTGGCTTAATCTGCTCAGTATTCCCCTGAATTATTTTGGTTATTTCAGGATGGCCAAGATATCCCCCTGGTTTTTTTCTATATTGGGCGTTTTGATTTGCTCCTCAATACTGGGGGTTGAGAGTCAGGTACATACACTGATTCCTATTATTGTATTTGGGGCAATTCTGGCCCATACCAATGAATCGATTTTAATATACTGGCTGTTAATGGCCATGGTAGTAACGGTAGGCTTCATTCTGATTATAACCGACTTTTCGCTTTTGAGGGATGATACCATTAATTTGATTCAAAAAAACAAACTGGCAGGCAACGTTTTTTTTATCAATATATTCAGTACCATTATTTCTGTTGTTTTTTATTTCCGGAAAATACAGACAAAACAGCGGCTCATTGAGGAAGCCCGTAATGAAACCGAGAAAAAATACGAAGAACTCTCTCAGGCTCATAATGAACTGGATAATCTGGTTTACAGTGTATCTCACGATTTGAGGGCACCTATCGCTACTACTTTAGGTATTATTCATTTATGTATAGAGGAGGAAAACAAAGATACCGTTACAACTTATCTTAAACTAGGGGAGCAGTCACTGAACAAACTCGATAAATTCATTTACGATGTACTGGTTTATTCCAAAAATACAAGAATGGAAGTGGAGTATAAACATACAAGCCTGGAGACCGTAGTGGAAGAGGCTTTATCGCTTCAGCTGAATACCGGAGCACTGCCTGAAGTTTCAGTGATTAAAGAAATAGAAGAGACAATTCCTTTCTACGGAGACCGTCAAAGACTGTTTTTTGTAGTGAATAACCTGATTTCCAATGCGATTCGCTATCGCAAAAAGGTTGGACCCACTGAAATCCGGATTTCCGTAATTACCAGTGCCGAAAATCTGATTATCAAAATAAAAGACAACGGACAAGGAATAGAAGAAAGCGTTCTGCCCCGGATTTTCGATATGTTTTTCAGAGCCAATACTCATTCTCAGGGCTCCGGACTTGGTCTTTATATCGTCAGGGAAACCCTCAAAAAATTAAATGGCACCATTTCTGTAACCTCTCAGCTAAACAAAGGAACGGAATTCATAGTTAAAGTGCCAAATTATCATAACGGGCATTATCATGAAACAGTCAATTCTGGATACAGAGTCGGAAATAATTGAAGAGTTTGAAATGTTTGACGACTGGACAGACAAATATCAGTACATCATTGATATGGGGAAGTCGCTTCAGCCGCTTTCTGACAACGAAAAAACAGAACAGAATCTTGTAAGAGGCTGTCAGTCTCAGGTCTGGCTTACGGCACATACCGAAGGCGAAAACGTAGTCTTTCAGGCTGACAGTGACGCGATTATCACAAAGGGGCTGATTGCCTTGCTGGTAAAAGTCCTGAGCGGAAATACCCCTGATGAAATTCTGGCTGCCCGGCTTGAGTTTATGGATAAAATCGGTATCCGGGAACACCTTTCCCCCACAAGAGCCAACGGACTCAATGCAATGGTTACCAAGATGAAAGCGTATGCACTGGGGTTAAAGTCCCTGAAAGGATAAGCACATCCTCCTGATGATTTCATCAAAAATTGCCAAAAATCTGTTTTTTTTGAAAATTCATAAACCTTGCTTATCTTTGCCCTGCTTAATTGATAAAACAGTGCAGGCAAATCTTTTCCTTGCGCAAATTTCATGAATGGTATTTTTTATTAAAATGAATCAGGGAATCATATTCAGCAGTCAGTGGAATTGTAAGGAAAGATTCTTCCGGAAGGGGGCGGTATTCCTGATGTTTATCCTGACGCTTTCCGCTCTCAATGCGCAGCGAAAACCCAAAGTGATACTGATGAAAGAACGCCAGTCGCTGGAGGGTAAAATCATCCTGATTAATAAATTACTCCTCGAAACTGCCTCCAAAAAGCAAAAATCCCGCAGCGAACTCTCGGTAGTAAATCAGCAACTTCAATTAAGGGAAAGTCTTATTGAAACCCTGGAAAAAGAAATTCAGGCTCTGGATTTCGATATCATGAATCTGGAAGAAAAAATCTGTCTGATGAATGAAGATTTAATAAAAATCCGGGAGAATTATGGCAGAATTATCAATACAACTTACCGGCATTTGCATAAACAAAATATCTGGCTCGCCATTTTCAGTTCAGGAAGTATAAGGGAAGCCTTTCAGCGAATGGTGTATTTCCGTCAGTTTTCGGCTTACCGTAAAAATCAGATTGCCCTGATTGTCAAAACTGAAGAAGAAATTACTGTCAGTATTCGGGAATTTGAAGCGGCTATCCGGGAAAAAAGTGAACTGATTGAGGAGAAGAAAAAAGAAATGGAAAGCCTGGAGGAAAGTAAAAGCAATAAAATGATTTTGTTTACCCAGCTGAGAAACAAGGAAAATGAATACCGGAACGAGCTGGAACTGCAAAGACTTTCTTTGAAAAACGTACTCGATAACCTGAAACTGGATGATTCTCCTCCTCCTCCGCCAGCCAAAGCGAAAAATACGGAAGAAAAAGGAAAACCCCAAAAAGTAAATTATGACCCTACGGGAAAGGACTTTGCTAAAATGAAAGGAAAACTCATGTGGCCGATTCCGGCTTCTCAGGCCGTAGTTACTGAAAAATTCGGTAAGGTAAAAGATGATTTTGACAATGATGTACAGAATGACGGTATCACAATCCGTACCGCAAAAGGACAATCGGTAACGGCTGTGTATGAAGGAAAGGTAGCGGCTGTAATGAAAGTCCCAATGAGCGGAATGTTAATCATTGTTTCACACGGAGAGTACCGGTCTGCATATACAAATCTGACGGATGTTGCGGTTAAGCCCGGAGAATACGTAAAGTCCGGTCAGGTAATCGGAAATGTACGCCTTGATCCGAGAACAGACGAGTCGGTTTTTCAGTTTTTGATTCATCGTCCGCCTTCCTATCTCAATCCCTTGCAATGGCTGATTAAAAATTAATTTTATGAATAATGCTGATTTCATTTCAGAAACGCTCAGAGAAGGAAAAAATATTTCCGAAGCCGTAGCGCAAAAATTCGGCAATCTTTCCCCCGAACTCCAGAATACCCGGCCTGCGCCGGATAAATGGAGTATAGGTCAGTGCCTCGATCATCTGATTGTGTTAAATTCAACGTATTTTGAAGTGCTCAGTCAGTTAGAGGCCGGAACTTATCAGCCTTCATTTTGGGCTAAAATCAGTCCTTTCAGCGGAATGTTTGGGAATATGCTGATAAAATCCATTGACCCTCAGAATATTACCAAAGTCAAGACTCAGCCTGTTTGGGAACCTTCCCAAAGTAATGTTTCCGAAGATATCGTTTCCCGCTTTTTAAGCAACCATGAAATTTTAATGAATAAACTTGGGAAACTAACGGCGGTAAACCTGAATAAAACAATTATTTCCTCTCCTGCTGCCGGGTTTATCACTTATTCCTTATATTCTTTGTACAAAATTTTGATTCTACATGAAAAAAGACATATTTTGCAGGCTGAAAATGTCTTAAAAACGATTTCAGATGCTAATAAACGATAAAAAAACCATCAATGCCTGGTGCTTCTATGACTGGGCAAACTCTGCTTACTCTCTTGTCATTACTTCCACTATTTTTCCCATTTACTACCTTGTAGCCACAAGGGCTCAGTTTAACGGGGATATTGTCCGCTTTTTTGGGTTTCCTATCACCAATTCGGTATTGTTTTCCTATTCGATTTCGGTGTCTTATCTGCTGATTGCTTTTATCTCGCCTCTGTTATCGGGTATTGCAGATTATGGCGGCAAAAAAAGGCGGTTTATGCAATTGTTTGTAATGATAGGTTCGCTCGCCTGTATTTCCCTCTTCTGGTTCAATGGCAAAAATGTTGAGCTGGGTGTCATCGCCTTTGGACTGGCAACGTTGGGGTATTCGGGAAGTATCGTTTTTTACAATGCTTTTCTCCCCGAAATTGTAACCGAAGATTTATATGATAAAGTAAGTGCAAGGGGATTTTCCTTTGGTTATGTAGGAAGTGTATTGCTGCTGGTAATTAACCTTATTATTATACAGTTTCATGAAAGCATAGGGATTTCGAAAGACCTTGCTACCCGGCTTGCTTTTCTGATGGTTGGTTTCTGGTGGATAGGGTTTTCCATGATTACTTTCTTCCATATCAAAGACAGGCACCGGAACAAAGTGGGCTTTAATCCGGAAATTCTGGTAAAAGGATTTAATGAAATCGGAAAAGTATTCCGGTACGTTATCACTCAGAAGAATATTCTGTTGTTTTTATCCTCTTTTTTCTTTTACAGTATGGGCGTACAGACGATTATGTTTCTGGCGGCCACTTTTGCAGAAAAAGAACTGAAAATGGAAGGCGCAGAACTGATTTTAATTGTATTGATATTACAACTTGTAGCGATTGCCGGGGCATATCTCTTCGCGAAAATATCGGAACGGTTCGGTAATAAAATATCCCTTATGATTCTACTGGTGATTTGGGTTGTAACCTGCTTTGTGGCTTATATTATTAACACCAAGCTGGAGTTTTATCTTGTGGCGGCTGTAATTGGTTCTATCATGGGAGGGATTCAGTCTATGTCCCGTTCTACTTATTCCAAACTGATTCCGGAAGGGACAAAAGACAATGCTTCTTTCTTTAGTTTTTATGATTTTCTGGAAAAAATAGCCATCGTAATCGGTACATTCTCTTATGGTTATATAGAAATGCTTACAGGTTCTATGCGAAACAGCATTTTGGTGTTGGGGATTTTCTTTGTGGTGGGGGTGATATTTATGGGCCTCACCCGAATCGGAAGAGAGAATAAAAACGAAAATCCAATCCTTGCGGAAATCTAATTACAGAAACCCGGTCAAAGGCTAATATGAATATTCAGAAAATTATTTTTTCCCCTGATTTTGAATTTGCAAATGCAGTTGCTGAAGTATGGGAATATCAGTATCATCAGAATCCCGTTCTGAGGAAATACTGTGATTTATTAGGGCGAAGTGAACTTACCTTTATGCCGGTTTCATTTTTTAAGGAGTTTGAAGTGAAAACGGGAAAATGGAAAGAGGAAGCCGTTTTTGAAAGCAGCGGAACTACCGGTCAGATTCCCTCGAGGCATTATGTCAAAGACCTTGAACTTTATAAAAAACTGAGTATTGAGGGATTTCATCAGTTTTTTGCAGATAAACAATACAAAATCCTGGCCTTATTGCCTTCTTATCTGGAACGGAAAAATGCCTCTTTAGTCAAAATGGCTACGGATTGGATGGAGGCATTCGGAAGTCCGGGAAGTGGATTTTATCTTCATAATTTTGACGAACTGGAAAAAGCAATAGTGGAATCGGAGGGCGAGGATTTGCTTGTCATTGGGGTGGCATTTGCGCTCCTTGATTTTACGGAAACAGTCCCGGTGCATTTTCCTGACGGTACGATAGTCATGGAAACCGGAGGGATGAAAGGCCGGAAAGAAGAGTTAATCCGGAAAGAGTTACATCAAAAACTTTGCGATAATACCGGCCTGAAAAATATCGCTTCGGAGTATGGAATGACGGAGCTGATGAGTCAGGCTTATGCCATAAAAGACGGGCGTTTCCGTACTCCTCCCTGGATGAAGGTCGTTATTACTGATGTCAATCTTCCGAATAAAATGCTGCCTGACACACAGGCCGGAAGAATCAATATTATCGATTTGGGAAATGTACACTCCTGTGCTTTTATTGGCACTGATGATGTGGGCGTTTGCCATGAAGATGGTACTTTTGAGGTGTATGGCAGGATAGAAAATGCGGAACTGAGAGGCTGTAGTCTGATGTATGTTTAAGAATTAATTTCAGTCTTTGGAAAATGTCATTATCTTTGTACGAATTTGAAGTTTGAAACGCTTACTCTAAGGATATTATGGCAAAAAAAGTGATAAAAAAACCGGCGAACAGTACGGATTCTCCCCTTAAATCCAATCCTCAGATGATTTTGCCCTGGGTATTGATTATTCCGGTTTTAATGATTCTCGGGCTGTATTTTTACAATGTGCTCGACCCTACGCTTATGCCTAAGTATATGGGAATAATGGGATTTGTGCTGATATTCTTTTTCTATAAAGGAGTTGTTAAAAACAATTTACCCCTGATTGATACGATAAAAAATGACCGGTTCTGGTGGGTTTATCTGGCGTTTCTCTTCTTTACTGCACTCAGTATTTCCGGCTCTGCATTACTCGGGGACGGACTTTTTGAATGGGCAAAATACCTGATGGGCTTTGGGCTTATCTTCCTCTGGGTACTGAGTTATTCCAAAACGGAAAATGAGCAATCGGTAAGAAGGGACTTTTCCAGAGTAATTACTGCAATGGCATTATTTGCCGGACTCATTGGGTTATATCAATTCACAGATGTATTAATACAATCCGGCTTTCAGCACGATAAACTCTATCAGGTATCCGGTTTTTTTGCCCACAGAAATATTTATTGTGAGTCTTTGTTTTTGTGCCTGCCTTTTTCTTTCTATTCTGCAATGTACGACCGGAATGCTGTATTCCGGCGGATTGCTTATGGGATTACTTTTGTTCTCCTGCTCCTGTGTCTTGCTTTACTGTCAAGAGCGGTTTGGATCGCTTTGGGCGGGAGTTTTCTGTTGATTACTGTTTTTTTTATTCTGATGGAATATCCTCTGTGGAAAAAAGATGAGGAATTAAAGAAAAAAGAGGTTTCCCTGTTGCTAAAAATCGGCCTCTTAGGGCTTGTTTCGATAGGAGTAGTGCTTATTTATGGGTATATTACGAATAAAGCCACGATTTCCGGATTTATTGACTCTATTACACAGGTTAATTATTATCAGAACTGGGACAGAATGCAGAAATGGCGGGATAGTTATACGCTGTTTAAGGAAAATCCATGGTTAGGGATTGGCATAGGCGACTGGAAGATTGATATCCTTCGGTTTCCTCCAAAAAACTCTGTGGCAGAAGCAGGTTTTCTGTTTTTTCAGCGGCCTCATAACGATTATTTGTGGGTTTTGTCGGAGTCGGGTATTTTTGCCTTTATGGCTTACTGTGGTCTGTTTTTTTCGGCTTTATTCAAAGTTGCCAGAAGGCTGAGACAACCGGCTGATAATGAGAAGCGGTATTATCTCTATCTTCTGACCGCCGGACTTTTGGGGTATATGATTTTTTCGTTTTTCTCTTTTTCCAAAGAAAGAATAGAAGAAGTAGTGCTTTTGAGTGTTATTTTTGCGGCAATTCTGCTGGAAAGCAGGTCTTTACCCCAAATAAAAACTTCGGCTCAGCCGGCGGACAGGGGATTGGGTGTAGTTCTGACTGCGCTTTTTGCATTATTGTTTTATGTTGGCTACACCCGTATGGAAGGGGAAATGATACTGGTTAAATTTCAGGATAGTAATGAAAGAAATAATATAAAAGAATCTATACGACTGGCTGAAAAGGCTTACCGTCCGCTCTATCAGATGGATCCTGTAAGTGCGCCAATCCGTTTTTTTTCGGGAACGGGTTATCTTAAGCTTAAGGATTTCAAAACGGCTACGAAACATCTTGAGGAAGCTTATGCTTTGTCTCCGTATCATGTTCAGGTGATGAATAATCTGGCTGGATGTTATTATACATTCGGTGAGGTGGACAAAGCAGAGAAAATGTATAAGGAGGCCAGTGAACTTGCCCCGAAATATACAGATGTTTTACTGAGCTACGGAGTAGTCGTTTTTAATAAAAAAGGAGCGGAAAATGAACAGAACGGCTTTGTCATTACGGCAAAAGTAGATACTCTGGAAACCAGGGAAAATTACAAAACCCAGCTCAGAACAATGGCGGATAAAATCACTGCGGATATTCTGAATAAAACTCCGGACTCTTTGCTGAGAAATGAGGTGGCCAGAATCATGAAAAATGAACGGGAGTATATTCCGATTGCCCGGCGTTCGTCGGGAAAGCGTCTTTTTGCTGTTCAGTTATATGCCGAAGCATTATATAAGCTCTATACTCAGCAAAAAATCAGTGAAGCGGAACATGAAGCGCTGAAAATTAAGTATAATTGTGATTTACTGAATCAAAATACGGAAAAAAATAATATTCAAATCAGTCTTCCATGAAACGATTTTCTCTGATTTCTACGATATTGCTCCTGATGGTTTTGGGGAATTATGGCTGTGGTACAAAAATTCCGCCGGTAAAAGAGTCAATTCCGGTATTTCAGGATACGATGAAGATAACTTACCTCGCCCTTGGGGATTCCTATACCAAAGGAGAATCTGTTCCTTTATCACAGAGTTTCCCCTATCTTCTAAAGAGTGCTTTGGAAAAGGGCCCGCTGATACAGGTAAAAGGGCTGAAAGTGGTGGCTCAGACTGGTTGGACTACCCGTAATCTGCTGACAGCAATCGACAATACGCCTTTGGACGCGCCTTACAGTTTTGTGACTTTGTTGATTGGGGTAAATAATCAGTATCAAAAAATCCCTGTTGCTACCTATCATCAGGAATTGCCTGCTCTCATTTCCAAAGCAATTGAATTTGCGGGGGGAGATACTTCCCGGGTGTGTATGGTCAGTATTCCGGATTATGCCTGTACGCCTTATGGTCAGGCAAACTCTCCTCAAAGTATTTCTCCTCAGATAGATCAGTATAATGAAATTGGAAAAATGTATGCCGGTCAGTTTCATGTTGAATGGGTTGATATTACGGACATTTCCCGCAGAGGGGTAGCTGAGCCGGGGCTTGTGGCTAATGACGGACTTCATCCTTCCGGGCTGCAATATCAGAAATGGGTGGAAAGAATTCATTCCAGGGTTACTTTATTATTAAAAAAACAATGAGTTTTATTACCTCTTTCTTCAAAAAGTTATTTTCTTCTTCCGGGAAAAAAAGTCCTTCTTCTAAAACGGAGGTGTCTCCGAAGTCCGATTTTCCGGCTTCTGAGGCCTTTTTTAGTCCCGGACCGGATTGTATGAACTGCATTATTGACAGTCTGAATCTGGCTAAAAAAAGTGTGGATATTTGTGTGTTTACTATTAGTGATGACCGGATCAGTAAGGCGATCGTGGCGTGTCATACCCGGAATGTAAAAGTAAGGGTACTGACGGATGACGAGAAAAGCAGTGATTTAGGCTCAGATATCGGAACGTTTTCCAAAAAAGGAATCTCCGTAAAAACCGACCGCTCAGAAGCGCATCTTCATCATAAGTTTATGATTGTGGATAAAAAAATCCTAGTGAACGGAAGCTATAACTGGACGAGAAGTGCCGCTGACTTCAATGAGGAAAACCTTGTTCTGACTTATGAACCGGGGTTAATCCGGGCTTTTTCACAGGAATTTGAGCAGTTATGGAAAAAATGTGAGGATTTTTGAGGGGGGGTACTAAAAGGAAGAAATGTCAATTTCATAGCGAACAGCGTAAAATGTCATTTCGACATTAGGAGAAATGGCATTTTTTATACTACTTTGCTTTATATTTACTACTTTTCTTTATATTTAATTTAGCTGTCAGAAATGAAAAATTATTACGCACCCATCATTGAAGAGCAGACTTATCATATTTATAACCGTGCAAATAATAAAGATATTCTGTTTTACAATTCAAAAAGTTATGAGCTGTTTTTAAAAAAATTTGCACTATATTTGGGCGAATATTTAGAGGTTTATGCTTATTGTTTAATGCAAAATCATTTTCATTTGCTTGTGCGTGTTAAGCCTTCTGAAGAGGTAAATGCTTGCTTTCGGAAAGATTTGCTTGTAAAAGGAACTGTTTCTAAACGTTTTTTAGCATGGCTGGAGGGAAAAGGGGTATTGAGTGTGGAAGAGATTATAGTTGAACGTTTTCGTTCTTTTTTCATTAGTTATGCCAAGTCATTTAGCCAGTATACTAATCACAAAGGCGCACTGTTTATGCGACCTTTTAAACGTATTTGGGTAGATAGTTGATTGAGGTGTACCCCAATCTTTGGACAGCCAAACAGCTAAAATTAAACTTGAAAATACAGTCAATTCTAAACGGTGAGCGAAAAAAGGGATTCTGAGGCTGCGTCAGCTTAAGCCTCGGAATTTCTTTTTTTTGCGCTTTTATACCCCATTAATTCTTGTCTGCACGATAGACCTCTTTGGGCGTTTTAAAGTCTAATGCCTGGTGA
>JAIBAH010000152.1 GCA_019695295.1 Bacteroidia bacterium
CTTCCGGGGAAGCCTCCGGCGCAGCCTGAGTATTATCTAATTTACTTTCTTTCGGAAACTGTGATTTTTTCTCATTTTCTTTATTGCAGGCAAAAGCCCATACCGAAAGAAGTCCCAGAAGAAGAAGATATCTGTTCATTGTTTTAAATGTTAAATGATTAATGAATCAATTTACGGAATTAAATGTAAAATTTTAAAAATCAATCATAAAAGTAACCACCCCGACAAATCCGGAGCCGTAACGGTAAAAGAAATTTTTATTGACATTATCCCAGAAATATTCGGTTGGGTTTTTATGATTCGTCATATTTTGAAAATCCACAGACACAGAGGAAGAATATTTTGGTTTGCTCCAACGGTAGGCAATCCTTCCGTCAATCCGGAAATAGTTGGGGAGTTTTACCGTATTTACTTTACTCAAATCAATCACCCAATATCCCTCCTGCTCAGTTCTTGCGCTATCCGGAGGCGTAAATCTTAACCCACCGGAATAGACCATTCTTGCCCCCGCCTCAAATGCAGAGCCGTTTTTTAGCGGAAATTCCTTCCCAATCATATAGCTGGAACTGAATTTATTGTCAAACCGGGTAGAATACCAATTTCTGTTCAGGGGCTGAAACTGAGAGCGGAAGGCTGAGCCACTGACTAGAAAAAACATCCGGTTACTAAAAAACCGCTCTACCGTTACATCCACACCGTAGTTACGGCCTTTCCCCGCACTTACCAACTCGCCTCTGCCGTATCCGAAACGGTCATTGATGGGAGAATATGTACTGAAAGGATTGGAAGAAACCGGAATATTAAACAAAGATTGATAATAAGATTCCAGCTTTATCCGAAAGGCCTGAAGGAAGTTTAGATTATAGCCTACTACAAAATGATGGGCTTTCATCATCTTTAAATCCCTGTTGGGGAAAGACTGCGTTCCCTGAGACATTACCGGTACAAAATAGGTTCCAACAGGAATAATCTGACCATGTAAACCATACGCTGCACTAAAACTATGAGTCGCATTGAGTACATAAGATGCACCTAAACGTGGCTCAACCGAATGACTGTTATTCATCGCTAAATACATTGCGTGAAGCCCGCCGGTAAATGTCAGTTTTTCCGTAGCCCTAAAGCGCGTTTGAGCATACCCTTGCAAAAGCCACATATTTCCCTTGCCACGATTGAGGGTTATGACAGAATCCCCCCCCCATTGTAAGCTATCCGAAAGAATATTGTAAAATAAGTTATTGACAAAAATCCCGGTTTTAAAAGTAGTTCTTGCAGAGATTTTCCGGTTATAGGAAATCGTTCCGGCATACCTTCCGGTAAGTACGGTATCCCTTGAAATCAGTCCCATTGACATAGTAGTTTTGGAAACCGTGTCTTCCGTACTTTTTATGGCATTGGCAGTGGCAACCCCTACAACCCGGATATAGGATTTTTCGTCCAGCAGGTGAGTATAGGTAAAACCCGTTGCTCCCGTTGCGGTATTGTAGTGAGTCTTGAAATAATCATCAAATTTTACCCATTGGGAAGTATCGGCAAGTACATCTTTTTTTATCATACTGTTCCCGCCTACTCCAAAAATGCTCAGGTTTCCATTTTGAGAGGTTTTGAAATTCAGGTTAAAAGATAAGTCCTGAAAGCGGGAGGTACTGTTGTCAAACGTAAACCGAAATCCGAGTTTATCCAGCAAAGCAAGCGTAGAGTAACGGTAGTTCAGCAGATAGGAACTTTTGCCTTTCTGAATCGGTCCTTCTGTGGCAAAATCCAGCCCAATCATTCCCGCCCGGATTGTATATTCTCTTTTTTCATTATTCCCTTTACGGAAGTGCATATCAAATACACCTGAGGTTGCATTTCCATACTCCGGCGCAAAAGCCCCCGACGAAAAGTCCGATTCCCCCATCAGACTCAGGCTGAACACACTGATACTTCCGCCGCTGCCCCCGATACGGGAAAAATGGTTGGGGTTTGCAATATCAATTCCTTCCAGCCTCCAGGTCAGACCAATGGGGGAATTCCCCCTGATAATGATATCATTTTGATAATCAATAGACTGCTGAACTCCCGGCGAGGACATTACCGTACGGCTCGGGTCAAAGAGCGTAGCCGGATATCGCTGAACCTGCTCAATACTGAAAGACCGGGTACTGACCGTCGCAAAATCATTGACCGGCTTTGCTTTTTCTGCGCTTTTGTTTGCGGTGATAACTACCTCATTTTCCTTGAAAAGCTCTTCGGTCATACCGATATTCAATTCCAGTTCCTTCCCTGAAGTGATGACAATCTCCTCCGAGCGGTAGTCTCTGTATCCCAGATACTGAACCACAATCGCCTGTCTTCCCACCGGCACGCCTTCAAGCCGGAAATTTCCTTCTTCGTCAGAAGAGGTGCCAATTCCCAGGGTAGAATCTGCCAGCATAATTGTGGCTCCGGTAAGCGGAGACTTTGAGTCCATATCGAATACCTTCCCTTTGATATTCTGAGTGGGAACCTGCGCCATTATCAGGCCAAAACAACCATATAAAAACAAAAATAAATTTATTTTTTTCATCAATATTTTGTAAAAATGAATTCAGAGAGAACGAACGAAGCAGTTTCAGTACAGAAATTTTCAATATCCTACCGCCTTTTTTATCCTCCAACCCAAAACGAAGCCGCAAATTTACACTTTTTTGTATTAATGAAGACAGAAAGTTTGTGTAAACCCAAAAGTCATTTCCTGCGTCGGATTTATGTAGAATCAGGATTTGGGAAGAACCGAAAGAAGCCATTCTTTTTCTTCTACCCGCTCGCTTTTGATTTTTTCCATAAGAAGACTTCCTTTTTGGGGTTCTTGAGGCGAAAGCAGGCAGATTGAATTGAGAAAATGGACAAAATTATGATTCATCTGTCTGATGTTTGGATTTATGTCTTTGCCTCTGCTAAGATATACCCTGAAAGCATTGAGCTGAGCAATCACCAACTCCTTTTCGTTTTCCATATAAAGAGCCATAATCCGCAGCCTCCTTACAAGCAATGCCAGAGATAAATCCTCCGAAGGTTCCGTTTCCATCAACAGTTTGAAAACCGTGGCATAATGCCGGGAGTTCCACGCAACCCTCGCTTTACAATACGCATAATTATTACGATAATCCTCCTTTTTTAAATAGGTTTTGTAGGTTTCTATAAAATGCTCGGTATCTTTATATTTCCCTAACTCCAGCCCCAGTCTGACAATTTGCCGGTAAACCGCAGGCTGCATTGTATTTCCTGAAAAAAGATACCCCAGTGACAAATGCTCACTGTACAACTCATAACGAATGATTTTGAATGATTCATTTCCCTTTTGGATTATTTCCAGACAGTAATTTCTCAGTGCAGCCGAAAGATTTGCTTTTTCGTCAAAAGATAACTCTGGTGTTGCTTCGGAAAGCACTTTTCTGATAAAATCAAACAAAAGCGGATCTCCACCACTCAGCTTTAACTGTATCATATTTGTGTAAATGCGGATGACAAATACCTCCTTTAGATAATTTGTATTATCAATCTGACTTATGAGCAGGCTTAGCTTTTCCTTTTGAGTGATACTTCGGTGTAACGAGGCACTCCAAATTAATACGTAGTATAGTTTTAACTGACGAATAGTATAGACAATTTCCTGAAAATGGAGCAGGCTCACGATGTGGGGGTTTGCCAGACTGATATGCTGAAATGCAAACGCGTTGATTTTATATTGTGTTATTTTTTCCATATCTTCATAGTATTCCAGGTTTTTTACAGATTCAGTGAGCCATTTGGTTTCAAATTCCGGCACCTTTTTAAGAAACTCTTTACTGACTCTTTTCCGATAAAATTCAAGCAGGGAAAGATCATACTGTGAAGAAATGCTAACGGATTGATAAACAATGAATTTTTCAATGATTCTCAATAATACAAACATCATTTTTCGCATTTTAGCGTCATCGTATTTTTCCATGGGGAATAACTTTTTGAAAACAGTCTCTTTTTGAAGTTTCAAATCATCCTTTAAAGGAATGATTTTAATCATGTGCATAAAAAATCGAAAAATATCTTCATTCTCATTAAAATAAATGGAGGAAACCCATTTTTTCAACTGTTTAATTTCTTCTTCTGAAAGAATAGAAAGAACGTTGTATAACTTAGTGTTTATCATTGGTTATTAAATAATTAAATAAAAAATAAGTATATTTAGAAAACAAAAATAAGTATTTTTTTCAGAACAACCTATGGAAATATGTAATAGCAAAAATAAACATGAATAAATTATCTTTGTGCCATAAATTAATCAACAGTAAAACGAGGAAGAAGCAAACGTTTTATGGATAATTTTAGATTTTTACTAATGTGGCAATAATTTTATTCAATATTTTTAACAATTAATCGCTCAAAAATGGCAACTTTAAAATTAGCAGGACTTGAAATCAATCAATTAACGGTTACTACTATGACCGGAATTACCGTAGAGTGTAATCCTACTAACGATAGAATCTATCCGGGAAATAAATTTTTAACTCCTACCGTTTATTTTGACACGAAAGATTATCCTCAGCGTGAATGTATTATACTCTGGAAAAACGGAGGAGAAATCACGGATTCCATGATTACCCGTGCAGATACCGGAAGTATCATTATCCTTGAGAACGAAGTTGCCTCAGACAGGGTTTATCTGGTGAATCACGGAATAACGGGAAAGGCTACACTGTCAATAGACAGCGATTTTGATACGTGTATTACCTTTAATCTGAATAGCGTAATCGGTTCCAATACCGGAGATCACTATTTCGTGTGCTACCGGCCTTCGGGCAGTAATGAAGCCTTTCGGATACAAAGATTCAGCCGTCATTATTATAATGGAAGTACCGAAATCCGGAAAATCGGAATCAAACTGTATAAAATATATAACCAAAGTTCCTATAGCAGTGCCGGAGGTCCTCAAATGGAAATAGAAGTATATGCGCTGGATGGTACTGATTTCTATAATCATGAGAATCTAAGGCGATTGAAACCGGTAATGGGATAAAGCCAGCCGGAATAAAAGGGATTACGTACTTGATTTTTCGCGCATGTAATCCCTGTTTCCCAAAACAACGATTTTTACTTTTTTAAACCTGTTTATACAATATGAATCATGAAAAATATTTTAACTTCCATTTTTATTGTCCTTACCTTTCTGACCCTCAATGCTCAGGTTGGAATGACAACGCTTGAACTCGATTTTCAAAACAAAATATTTGATAGTACTTCCCTCAAAGCAATTCAGAAATTAAAAACCGGAGACTGGTATCAGCTAAAAATTACCGGAATCAACATGAATCTGTACAAAGTGAATTTTGAGAAAAAAGACAGCGTTTTTCCGAAAAATACAGATAATTACGGATTTGATGTACTGGATTTATCCAAACTCACTCAGTTAATAGCCGGAATCATTCCCGCCTCAACCAACATACCGTCTGAGGAAGGATTTAATCTGACTGAAAGTCTTTCACCGAATGATAAGTCCGCCAGGCCTTTTTCAACTGCCGATCCTATATCCCAAAAATTGGGTGAGGAATTGACGATACTCATAAATTTTTCAAATGAGTTAGTAAAACAAAACATCGAAATAGACGCGATTAATCTAAATATTGTAAAGAGCATACTAAACAGTAAATCTTTGGAAGAAAAAAAATGTTTAGATGAAAAAGATGCCTGTGGTATTATGGATGACATCACAACAAGAAGAAAGGAGTTGATTACGCTAAGTGGCAAAGTGATGGGAGCCGAAATTTTGTATTTGGAATTTTCTGCAAAAAATGGTTTTACCGCTATCGAAAAAGACGAGAAAAACCATAAAAAAACGGATGAATATATCAAAAAGGCCTATACAGAGATTAAAAATGCACTTGGAATGATTCTGACCAATATTAACGCAGAAAACGTAACCAAAAAACTCACTCCCCTGATAATGATTGAAAATAATAATAAGGGGGAGTATCTTAGTTTACCTCAGCAGTTTACAGGTGATATTGGAGTTATGAAAATCGAGATTCTTCCCAAAGACACTATGAATCTTCCCTCATTCAGAACAAGGATTGTGTTTCCGGAAAACCGTCAGTATGTGGGTAGCGGGGTTTCTTTTTATTTGTCCGGACTCTACGATGAAGCGTTTAGTATTGTAAAAAAAGACAGTGGCGAATACCGTGTATTCGAAGAGCAGCCCGCAAAATCGGAAATTGGGACTGCGGTATTATTCCGTTACGGCTGTAAATTTAAAAAGACATTGGGTGGGCATTTAACTTTCGGTCCGGGAGTTTCACTCTCCCAAAAAATAAAACCCCGGGTGATGTTTGGAGGGGGACTCTCTTTGGGAAAAAAACATATGTTTGTTGGAGATATTGGAGCAGTTGCAGGATACAGATAGGTGCTTAGCCAGGCTTATGTTTTTAATACGATTTATACAGAAGCTCCTGAAAGTGTAACGGTTTCCCGGTTAGGATATAGTGGATTCCTGTCAATTGGATATATGTACAAATTTTAAATCAGTCTTTTTTTCTCAGTTCTTTGAAAAATCGGGTAATTATTTCTTATTTCTGAGCATTCCAAACCTGGAAGGGAAGCATCCGGAGGGTCACATCAGGGAAAGTAACCACTGTTTATGCGGGAGGCTGGTAGTGTTTTCTATTTCTTTTTTTATCCGCATTAATTTGGGATAGTCCGACGCATTTTTGCTATGATAAATCAAGGAGGTATAGTGGAAAAATTCCTTGTAGGATTTTCTTGCTTCATCTGATACAGAAACCGACCTTTGCAGATAGGCTTTCATCCGTTCTATGGCGTTCGATAATAATAATTCATCGTTCAGTTGAAATACAGTTTGCAGATACAGGGTTCTCGCTTCCAGTTCAAATAGAGGGTTAGGGATTTTTTCTGCTGACTGTAAATATTTTAGGGCGTTGACATATCGTTTTTTATGAAACTCAACTAAGGCATTGCAAAAAGCCAAAGTGCTCTCCCTGAGATTCTCCGGTAAATGTTTCTCATATTTCAGCATGAAATTTTCAACCCATACAATTTCGTGTACCGACAGTGCTGCCTGTACTACTGAGTGAAATACATTGGGGGTAATTTTGTTGTAGTTAAACAAATCTCCTTTCTCCAGGTGCCGCTTGTAAATCTCAAATAACGGTTTATGATAGACAGGTTTTTCTCTCGCCAGTTGAAATACGATATTTCTCATCAGTGCCCGAAAGTAAGTCGCTTCATTATGGTGTAGCATTTCTATATTATTCTCAATAAAATCCTGGAGTTCAAGAATTTCTTCCATTGAAATGGTAGTGGAGTTATACAATTTATAAAATCGCCAGTAAATTTGAAAAATAACGGGCTCAAGTATCTCCGGATTGGTTTCTACATATTGTAAAACATATTCTGAGAAGCCTTGATAAGTGACAATATTCAAAGTCTTGCGATTATTTTTCAGGGCGCATATTAAGTCTAACTGATTAAGAAGATAAGCGATATCTCTGCTTTTAAGCACTTCCGATATATTCCGGTCTTCTTTGCCTTTTCGTATTTTTTGTCCTATAAATTCCAGATACATTTTGTATTTTTCTATAATGACTTGGTTATCATAATATTCTTTGTTTCTGAATGGGCTCAGTTCATTCATCTTGATAAGTTCTTTCACTTCATGCTCCAGTTCAGATTTCATGTATCTCGTGTAATAAAGTTGCGCCAGTTGTTCATGATAGAGAAAACTGTCCTGATGGGTTTTGTTAAAAAAGTATTTTTCGATGACGTGAATCAGGCCGGACATCAGCCTTCTCATTTTGGGGTCATTGTATGATTCGTCCGGAAATAATTGCCCAAAAATATACTCTTTTTTTAGTTTTTTGGGCGATTCTGAAAAATTCATGGGCTTCAGATAGTTCCATAAACGAGTAATATCTGTACTTTCATTAAAAAAAGGAGAATTTATGCACTTTTCCAGTTCTTTTTTTTCTTCTTTGGTACATACATTCAAAATTCGTATTAATTTACTATTAAGCATTGTTTATCAGTATTTTAATTTAATATAAAAGTAAAATATATTGATTTTTTTTACATAAATTCAGCATACAAAGGTAATAAAATGTATCATTATTTATGCATAATAAGCCGGTATATTTGTAATATAATTTTTTAAACATTAATTTATTAACTTTATGAGCACAAATCTTAGATTAAAGTATTCAGGAGACAGCACAAACAACAGTGACGTACACAGTTATTGTACATTGGAGTGGGACGGAGGAGGGGCATATACCCTTAAACTCCACGCAAAAGGGGATAATGACCTTGGGGTTCAACCCGGAAATAATGTAAATGCAACCTATACCTACGCAAATCAGACAAGCCCCTTTTCGGCTAATTTGCATTACCGCAATTTCTTTATTGCAGAGTTGTGGAATGGTACAACGTTAGTGGATTCCCTCCTTTTTAGGGCAGACAAGGGAGTAATTATTGTAGATGATTTTTACGTAGATAAACTAGTAGAAATTAAAGTAGCGGGTTGTAATATGCTTACAGGAACAGGTTCAGAATATGCAATTATAAATGTCAATAATTATTGTCCTTCGGCCTATATGTATTATGTACATTATTATCCACAGGGCGATCCCGAAAACGGAAGAATTCAACGATTCAGAAATCTTAATCAAAATAAGTTTGGCATTCGCTTTTTTAAAGATTGGAATTCCGGTTTTAGTGGAACAATAGCTTACAGAGTGATTCCCGTGATTAATGAAATAAGACTAAGAAAGCCACCTTTTGATGATTTGTTCTTAACAAAATATAAATCAAACGGTAATCCTGATTTTTCAGAAGATGTTTATCAGTAAATAAAAAACGCCGGTTTACCTTCGGCATAAAAAATAGAACAGTAAATCCTTTTTGCATAAATCCAGTAAAGAAAGCAATCCGAATTCAACCTTTTTATAAACATTTTAGAATTATACAGCAGCTCTTATCCTTTCAGCATTGTCAAAGCATTACCCAATTTTTTACTTTTTCAAAACAGGATTTGTATTTTAAGTTATCCTGCAAATGAAAGCCATAATTTTGT
>JAIBAH010000153.1 GCA_019695295.1 Bacteroidia bacterium
CTGCAGCAGGCCTTAGCGCAAATGCAACGGGAGTAAACGTACTTTGCTTTGGCAACAGCACCGGTTCAGCCGACCTGACCGTAAGCGGAGGAACTACTCCTTACAGCTACAGCTGGTCAAACGGAGCAACTACAGAAGATATCAGCGGACTTACCGCCGGAACTTATACCGTAACCGTAACTGACGCCAGCGGATGTACAAATTTCGTATCTGTTGTGATTGCAGAACCGGCTGTTTTGAGTATATCATTAGTGGGTACAACTGCTTCATTTGGCAGCAATAATGCGACAATCACCTCAACCGTTACAGGCGGCACAGCTCCATACTCTTATAGCTGGTCTAATGGAGCGACTACATCAGATATAGTGAATGTTTCACCGGGAAGCTATGTGGTAACGGTTACGGATGCAAATGGATGTATGGCAACAGATAGTATTTTAATAACAGAATTTGCCCGCTTGGAACATTATGTTTGGCTGGATGAGAACAGAGATGGTATTCAGGATGGAACAGAGGCAGGAGTATCAGGTATTACTGTAACTGTTTACAATGACCTTAATGTTCCTGTGGCAAGCACGATGACTGACGCATTTGGATATGCATATTTTGGTAATCTCACTCCTGCTACTTATAAGGTTAGGTTTATATTACCAATGGATTATCAGTTTACAACACCAAACTCTCCCGGGTCAAATAACTTTAATGACAGCGATGCAGACACCCTGACAGGAAAAAGTGTAACATTTATTCTGAATAATAGTGAAAATAAAACAGATATTGATGCAGGTATTTATTTTACTCCTGTGGTTGACGCAGGTTTAGGGGATTACGTTTGGCTTGATACTAATCAGAATGGTATTCAGGACGCTCTGGAAAAAGGAGTAGCAAACATAACCGTTACGCTATTGGATGGAAATGACAATATCCTGCAATCTACAGTAACGAATGCATCCGGGTATTATCATTTTGCTGACCTTACACCAGGGATACCTTATAAAGTAAAGGTTACACTTCCTTTGGGATATGACTTTACGACTGCAAATCAGGGAGCGAATGATAATATTGACAGTGATATCAATGTCGCTGCCGGCTCAACTCATGGAAAATCAGATTTTGTGACTCTCAGTAATGGTGAAGATAACCTTAGTATTGATGCAGGGATTTACTTCCTGGATATGCTGAAAGCCAGTATCGGAGATTATGTATGGAATGATTTAAATCAGGATGGAATTCAGAATCAAGGGGAACCCGGTGTTGAAGGAGTGAAAGTGATGCTCTATGACGATCTTGGAAATTACCTTACAGAAACAACAACCGATGTATTCGGAAGGTATATTTTCACCAACCTGACGGCTTCGGTTTATAGTCTGTCATTTACAGATATTCCTTCAGGATGGTCTATTTCCAATGCTAATGCGGGGGTAAATGATGAATTAGATAGTGATATCAATTCGCTTGGAGTAATAGATTCTGTTTTAATCTCAGCAGGAGACAGACAAATGTCATTGGATGCAGGAATCTTTAATCCTCTGGCAGGTACAGCATCTATCGGAAACTATGTGTGGATGGATACGAATCAGGATGGTATTCAGAATGCGGGAGAGCCTGGCGTTGCAGGAGTAACTGTAGTTCTGCTAAACAGTACAAATACTCCAGTAGTTCATACTACGACAAACGCATCAGGATATTACCTTTTTGCAGGGCTTGACGCTGGTTCTTATAGTGTCCGTTTTGAAAACATTCCTGCAGGCATGAACTTTACGGGCCGCGATCAGGGAGGAAATGACGCTCTGGATAGCGATGCGAGCATCACATCAGGCTTAACTACTGTCGTTTCAATTATTTCCGGTCAAAACTACAGTGATCTTGATGCAGGACTGATTGTATCAGGTTCTGAAGCCGGAAATGCTACTATCGGAGACTACGTCTGGAATGACCTGAACAATAACGGAATCCAGGAAGCAGGAGAGCCTGGAGTAGGAGAAATCACTGTAATCCTTACGGATTTAATTACAGGGAATATTGAGACTACTGTAACCGATGAGTGCGGATATTATATATTTAACGGATTGAATCCCGGAAACTATACTGTCACTTTCGTCCCCTCCAGCCTTCCTTCCGGATACAGCTTTGTAGCCGTGAACAATGGTACCGACAACACTAAAGACAGTGACGTAAACCCGTCTAACGGGGTATCATCTGCAATAACCCTGGTAAGAGGAGAAACTAACGCCAGTATTGACGCAGGAATTCATAACCCGCTTGCTTCTGCTCAGCTGGGTGACAAAGTATGGTATGATGTAAATACCAATGGCGTACAGGATTCCGGCGAATTGGGTGTTGGGGGTATTACTGTCAATCTGTTGAATGGTCTGGGACAAAGAGTAAGAACAACGATGACTAATTCAGGCGGAAACTACCTGTTTACAGGATTGACTGCCGGCGATTATATCGTAGAATTTACTAATATTCCTTCAGGATATGAGTTTACCTCAAGAGATTCAGGAGGAAATGACGGTACAGATAGCGATGCAGAGGTAGTTTCAGGAAAAACGGGAGTATATACATTATTGAATGGTGCTTCTGAACTGAGTGTGGATGCAGGTATTTTCTCAACTACCCGTGCGGCATTAGGAAATTACGTTTGGTCTGACTCAAACAATAACGGTGTTCAGGATGCTTCCGAAGAAGCCGTACCCGGCGTAACGGTTACAGTATATGATAATAATGGAGCGGAAATAGCCCATGCGGTTACCAATGCAGACGGCTTGTACTTCTTCAGTAATCTGAATCCGGGCGTATATCAACTTGGGTTTAGTACTATTCCTGATGGAATCACCTTTACAGGCCAGAACCTGGGAGGAGATGATAATACGGACAGCGATGTGAATCCGGCAACAGGCTTAACCGACGCATTCACGCTTAGTGCTGGTGAAATCAATACTTCACTCGATGCTGGTTTAGGTAGTCCCTTCAATTCAGGATTATTTGGTCTTGCATGGTTTGATTATACTGGTGGTTTATCCACTACATTAAATGGAAATGGTATTCAGAATGCGGGTGAATCTCAAATCATCGGAGTGACAGTTCAGTTACTGGATAATGCCGGAAACCTGCAATCCACAACAGTTACTGGAGTTGACGGACAATATCACTTTGATGGATTACAACCCGGAAATTATCAAATTGTCGTGGTAAAACCTTTAGGAACCAGATTTACTGTGAGAAATAAAGGTACAAACGACATGATAGACAGTGATGTGGATATCAATACAGGGAATGCCGGAGTATCTTATACAACGATTGCAGGAGTTAAGTCTGAAGCTGCTGACGCAGGAATTATTCCTCCGGCCAATATCTCAGGTATCGTATTCAGAGATGGTATGATTGGGGTTGCCAATACGGCTGACGGTTTCAGAAATACACAGGACCCTAATGACCCTAGCTCATTGCCTGACAGAGGATTGGGAGGTGTGGATGTACTGTTGATTGATGTTGCTACGGACAGTGTAGTAAGAACTACCCGTACTGTGGACGGAGGACGCTATATCTTCACCAATGTGGATGCTTCCAGGCTGTATAAAGTGGCTTTTGTCCTGAGTCCGTTTGCATGTGCTGGTTGCGATCTTACAGTACTGGATGCGGATGGAAACGTGAACGATACCACTGACAGTGACGCAAATCCTGACTATCTGTATGATTACATACTGTATGGTACACTGACCAAATTTGTTACTACCGAAATTCTTCCTCCGCTGATTCCGATGGATACACTCGAATACGTTGACGCAGGATACAGATATCCGGGTAGTGCTTTCCCTGTGGAACTGCTTTATTTTACTGCTGAACTTCAAGGCTTGGACGGATTGTTGAAATGGCAGACCAATACAGAAATCAACAGTTCTTTCTTTGCTATCGAAAGGTCTCTCGATAACGGGATCTCATTCGAAACACTTGGAGATGTACCGGCTGCTGGTAATAGTATGTCGCCCAGAAATTATCAGTATTCCGACTATAACGTTGCTACGATTGCACAGGGTAAGATACACTATCGTCTAAAAATGGTAGATATCGATAATACCTATAAGTATAGCAATATCGTTGAACTGAAACTGAATGACGATAAACAGATTTATGCAAACGTTTATCCTATCCCTGCACAAAGTGAACTCTTCGTTGATTATCAGCTTTACGGTGCTTTGTGGGCTGAGTTGAGAATTGTCAACGAAATTGGTCAGGTATTATATACATCCGGAATAAATGCCGGAAACAAACCTGAACAAATTACACTCGATATCAGAGACTGGGCTCAGGGTGTCTATTATATCCAGATTTATACTGAAGAAAAATCAATAACTAAAAAATTTATAAAGAACTAATAGTTAGATAGTTAAATCGTATTATATCCCCTGTGTGTCATATACAGGGGATTTTTTTTTGAAAAAATATTTATATTTTATATTTTGTATAATTATTGGCATAGATATTGTTACTGTTAAATTATCCACTTTTTCTTACATGGATATTTTTGAAAAAAAGGATACTTTGATTTTTATTTCTCTTCCCGGACTATAGGATTGTAATATAAAATAAGCTTCATTATATGAATTTTTTATAGTCTGGTTTTTTGTTAATCATTTTTAGATAATACTTATTCAGTAGTAAATATATGAAACATCTTAACCTATTAATTTTTATATCAATTTTTACAACATTTCTTACAAGCGGATTTGCTCAGACAAATGTGCTTTGGCAGGAATGCTTCGGAGGCGCCAACGATGACAGGTCTCATTATATGAAAGAAACCAGCGACGGAGGCATTGTATCAGTTGGTTACACTCTTTCAACCAGTATGAATGGAGTGCAAATCAACAATCATGGGGGTAAAGATGGGTTTATCCTTAAGTTGAATTCCTCCGGAAATGTACAGTGGTTACAGGCAATCGGGGGAACCAATGATGAAACCATTAATATGGTAAAGGAATTGTCTGACGGATCCTTTATTCTTGTAGGTACCAGTGCTTCCAATAATGGGGATGTAGGAGTAGCTTACGGAGCCAAGGATGTATGGGTCATTAAGTTAAGTGCTACAGGTGCTATCCTTTGGAGTAAAGTAATCGGTGGTATGTCCAATGATGAAGCTACGGCTTTGGTGCCTACCAGCGATGGTGGATTTATTGTTGCCGGTTATTCTTTTTCTGCTAATATTATTACTGCAATCGGTGGTTCGGCTCAAGCTACCGGAAATCACGGAAACTCTGATGCATGGGCTGCAAAACTCGATAGTCTGGGTAATGTACAGTGGCAAAAATGCTTCGGAGGAACTCAGTCTGACAGGTTTAATTCGGTTATTCAGTTAGCCAGTGGCAATTATATTATGGCCGGGTATTCAGAATCCAATAATTGTGATGTTTCCGGAAACCATCTGGACTATAATTTCTTTCCTCCGCTTACTACTCAGGACTGCTGGATTGTAAATATTGATCCGGACGGAGCGATTATCTGGCAGAAAAGTGTTGGCGGAAGCGTTTCTGAAAACGTAAATGACCTCGCAGAAACCCTGACAGGCGATATTGTATTCACAGGGTATTCATATTCCAATGACGGCGATATCAGTACAAATAATGGTCAAAAAGATATTATTGTAGGTAAAATCTCCACTTCAGGTTCTATGCTCTGGTGTAAAACTACAGGAGGGATTTATGATGACCTGCCTATGTCAATCAATATTTTACCCAGCGGAGGATTTCTGTTATCAGGATCTACCAATTCCAGTACTATCAATAATGTAAATGTTCCGGTAAGCGGGAATTACGATTTCTTCATGATGTATCTTGATTACAACGGAGTGTATCAAAATCATACACTAATGGGTGGAACAGGATGGGATTATGCAAGATCGGTAGTGCAGACTACAAGCGGTGATTATGTAGTGGCTGGTTATACCAATTCTTTGAATGGTACTTTCTCGGGAAATAACGGCTCTTATGATTTCGGTGTAGTAAAATTGAGTGCCGCAGTTTTCCCGGTTGAATTACTGAACTTTGACGCTACACTTGAAGCCGGAAATACCTACCTTAACTGGCAGACCAATCAGGAAGTAAACAGTGCCTTTTTTGGAATTGAACGCTCGCTGGATAATGGAGTTTCTTTTGAGTTGCTCGATAATATTGAGGCTGCCGGTAATAGTGAAAGCCCTTTGGCCTACAAATTTATCGATTATGATGTATCAAATTTAGACAATAATAAAGTATTTTACAGACTGAAAATGGTGGATATTGATAATTCATTCCGTTACAGTAATACCATTGAGGTAAACCTGAAAAACGAAAATCAAATTTATGCCAATGTCTATCCTGTACCTGCTAAAGATGAATTATTTCTGGATTATCAACTCTTTGGCGGATTATGGGGCGAAATCAAAATCATGAACCAGATTGGACAAGTGATGTACAGATCAGAAATCGATGCTGAAAATATTCCACAAAATATCCGCTTTGATGTAAGAGACTGGGAGGCGGGTGTATATTTCCTTCAGATTTATACCGAGGAAAAAACCATTACCCGAAAATTCATTAAGAATTAATATAAAAAAACATAAAATTTAACTTAAAAACCGGCAGAAAATTCCTATCTGCCGGTTTTTTTATAGCTCCAGTGTCCGGAGTCATACTGAAAAGGTTTTTTTATTCCATTATTCAAAGCTCCTTCAAGGATAAAATCGGTCTGCCGGGTTTTTTATTTTCGATTTATTTCAATATATTTGCCTGAAATTATCTTTTTACAGAAAATCTTATGAAGCGCCGTTCATTTATAAAAACGATTACTGCCGGAGCTGTTGGAGTTTTCGGAATGCCCTACATCTTGCCTACTGGGAGACTTTTTGCCAGAACGAATGGCATGCTCGCCGACCATGTAATTCTTGTCATGTTTGCCGGAGGGGTAAGGCAGCAGGAATCTATCCTTCAGCAGTATCTTGACGGAAGTCAGAATGAATCTATTCCCGGAAATATTTTATACAATCTCTTCGATGGGGCTCCTCCGGTGGACAAAATCGTTTATGGAACGGACGGAAATCTTGCCGGTGAAATTCCGATTAATAAAATCCTTAATCAGACACTCGATAAGCAGGGAACGGTTTTCAGGGAAATGCGTTCCAGTTCGGCGGGGCACTTCAATGGCCTCAATGTAATGGTGCAGGGAAATACCCTCTTTAAGCAGGGACTGAAGCAACGGCCGATTAATCCCACTATTTTTGAATACCTCAGAAGACACGGCGGGTTTCCTGCTTCCAAAATATGGTTTATCGGAAACGGCATCGGAAACTCTGTCCCTTTACTCAATCACAGCCTTCATGCTGAATACGGTCAGCAATATGCCGCTAACTTCCTCGCACCCTCTGTTACGTTCAGCAGCCTGGGGTTTGAGCATCTCGCCAACGCCAAAATCTATCACCCGGATACCGAGCTTGACCCAATCTATAAAATGAAGTTTTTTCTCGACAACGCATTTTTGCAGGGAGGTCAATCCTATGCAGGAATTGGCAATACAGAAGAGGAAAAACAACAAATCAAACTCTTTTTAAAAGAAATGTTTGACGCTACCCAGAATGGTACAGTAGCCGCTCCTCCTGTTTCTGATAATAACGACCTTAGAACCATCGGTTATGCCTGCGAGGTAATGAAGCGTTTTCAGCCTGCCTTGACGGTGGTGAACCTGAATGATGTGGATGGTGCTCACAGTAATTTTACCGGTTATCTCCGAAGCCTTCACCGCGCTGACCACGGAGTCGGATTCCTGTGGGATTATGTACAGAATCAGATTCCGCAAATGTCCGGAAATACCATCATGATTGTTGTGCCGGAGTGCGGACGTAACCTGAACCCCAATCCCATTAAAGATATCAATGACTGGTATGGCTATGATCACTCTGACCAGAATACGTACCGGATTTTTGGTACGATGGTAGGAAAAAATGTACCTCAGAATCTGGGGGTCGGAAGTGATACCAATCCTGTAGGGGTAACGGCAGATATTGCACCTACTATCGCAGAAATTCTCGGTATCAAGGATGTCGTAATGAACAGCGGATTTCTTTCTTCTGACTCAAGGTCTTTATTTGACCGGATATAAATCTATTATCCTAAATTCTACCCTCTTTTTTTAAATAAAGAAATTACGTAAAAAAGAGAAAGCCCCAGAATAATAGCTGATAAAACGAGCAGCATCACATGTACCTGCGCTAATACAGTAGCAACTGCAAGGGTTGTGAGCAATATACCGGCTGTGCCTGTAATTCCCAGTGTTTGCCGTAAAAGTAACCCGCTCCCGGAATAGCCTTTCTTGCCGAAAAGATGATGTCCGGCCAGAATAATCGCCGGGATAAGCCATATGCCTCCGCCAAGGATAAACAATGAACCTGCCGTTTCATATCCTGCACAGGCTATCCCGCATCCCATAATCAAAATCAGGTAACCCAGCAGAATTCCCAGTACCAACAATAGTAAGAAAAGCAGGATTTTTGCAAATAAACCAAGTCCACTCAGTTTTTGAAACAAGAGCGGAACAGGAGCGGCAGCCGCCTGACACGAAAAACCCGGTACAGATATTACGGGCGAAGGGCTTCCTGCATACAAAGCGGGAAATCCCGTAAACGTGAAATATTCGTAAAAATGATTGCCTGTATAAAGAAAAATCAGTGCAGAACCTGCTATCAAAAAAATATCAGTCTTTTTACGGATGGCCAGATAGTCTTTCTTTTCCTCCCTGTCATATAGATTGCGGAAGGGATACAGGAAAAAACCGGACAAAGCAATCAGGATTCCAGCCGCCCGGAATGAATCTGAAAAGTAAATGTGGTTGTAATAAAACCACTGCCCGGTAAAAAGCGCAACGATTGCCAAAAGAGCGTTGAACAGTGCAATCCACTGCCTTGCTTTTTTCGGGTTGTCTTTTGCCCGAAGCGTAAGAGGATTCATAATATCATGATTTTTTTACTTTTTACTTTATGCAAAA
>JAIBAH010000154.1 GCA_019695295.1 Bacteroidia bacterium
CTGTCATGGGGATTTTTATTGTTTTTTGCGTTTGGAAATACAAATATCAATATTTTTTGTCCCCATGACGCTTATTTTCAATATTTTATACTAATCCCCTTCATTTTATTATCCCGAACTCACGTTAGTTAATTAAATATTATAAATTATATATTTGAGGATAAAGGTAAAAAGAAACTTTTGATTTATATCTATTTTTTTTGAAATTTTTATTAAAAAAATAAAATAAAACCTTCAGAATATACCGGGCAACCGTATATGGGTTTGCAAAATTATTGTTTGCTGACACCTCAACGAAGTTATAATAAAGAAAAAAGCAGCTTTTGAAAGCTGCTTTTTTCTTTATTATTAAAGATTATACATTCGTTCGTAATATTCTCTCGCCATTCTGCCCGAGTCAAACATTGGGATTACATCTCTGAGTGCATTTTTCATTATCTCGGCCCACTGATTGGGGTTTTTGTAATACATAGGAAGGATGGTGTCATTGAAAAGAGACATAAAGTTTTCGTAATCAATATCATCCTGATCTGTGATTGGCAGGTGATGGTCTGTAACGGGGGTTATGAAGCAATTATGACCATTTTTAGCAAACTCAGGAATCCACCCGTCAGGGATAGATACAGAGACAGCACCGTTCATTGCTGCGGTCATCCCGCTTGTCCCGGATGCTTCGCGGGTAATCCTGGGGGTATTGAGCCAGACATCAGCTGCTTCTTTGAGTTTTCGGGAAAGATGAAGCTCGTATCCGGTAAGTACCGCTACGTTTTTACGGTTACGGGAATATTCCACCAGGTGATTAAAGATACTGATTCCATGCTCATCGAGTGGATAAGGTTTTCCGGCCCAGATAATCTGAACAGGGAAGTCGGGATTATTGAGAAATGCTTCCATTCTGTCAAGGTCACGGAGGAGTAAGTCCGCTCTTTTATAACCGGCAAATCTTCTTGCCCATACGATAGTAAAAACATTGGGGTCAAATAATTTTCCGCACTGATCTGCTACAATTCTGAAGGCATCCAGCTTTTTTTCTCTTTTTCTTAATAAAATATAGGCAGAATCATTCCGGGAAAGAGCTTCGTACATAGATTTATCAGCCCAGTAAGTATAGTTTTGGGCATTCGTAATTCCAATGATATTGCATATTCCGGGATAGGCTTTCCACATATCAATGGATACTTCGGCATGCATCTGAGATACTCCGTTCGCAATTTTGGCTAAATGCAAAGCTGCGGGTGTATGACCAAATGTATCCCCGTGCATTCCGGTTATACTTCTTACCTCGTCCAGCGTTAGGTTTCCAAAAAAGCTAAGGTTATCAAGGTCATGAATATTATGCTCTTCGTTGCCTGCTTTTTCGGGAGTATGAGTAGTGAACACAAATTTTTCCTTTACAGCGTCCACCGATTTTCCAAATTTTTGGTACAGGTGAAATACAAGTGGTAATGCGTGAGATTCATTCATATGATATATGTCGGTACCTCCGAGTGCTTCCACTACTTTTGCTCCTCCTACCCCTAAAACAATCTGTTGTGCAATTCGTGTGAGGGTATTTCCGTCATATAATCTTTCTGTAATGGTTCTTGCCAGATGATCATTTTCGGGCAGGTCAGTAGAAAGTAAATAGATAGGAACTGAGTTGAACGTTTCGCAGGGCAGACAAAATGCCTTTACATGAACTGGGTGTTTGTTTACTTCTACTGTAACTTTAATACCGGTATCTATCAAATAAGGGTAGTTTTTACGAACGAACTGAGGGCGCATAAATCCTTCCTCGTCTCTTACCTGATCATAATATCCGTATTTCCAAAGCATCCCGATTCCAATCAGATTTTGTTTTAGCTCATAGGCACTTCTCATATGAGAGCCGGCAAGAAAGCCCAGTCCGCCAGAATAGATTTTCAGTGGCTGATCTACTGCAAACTCCATACTAAAATAAGCTACTCTTTTACTGTATTGATTATCAGGGGTGTAAGGTAAATACCATTTTTTGTAACTTGAATCCATATCGTTTTCTTATTTAAATTGAGGGGGCAAAATTAATAAAAAATGTCAATCTGTTATATTTTTGATGAATATATTTAAACATTCTTAGTGAATGACCCTAATTGTCAATAAGTTATAAATATTCAAAAAAGCCTCCTCAGGGGGCTTTGCAATTATTAGGAAACTAATGAAACTTTAATTATAGTATATTTTTTTTCATCATGGATTCATAGACAAGGTCCATGGCTTCCCGGCGGATGTGTTTTCTGTTAAATCCTTTACTTAATGCGTCGGGGTAAGTACGGTTGGAAAGAAAAATAAAGATAAGGTCATATTTAGGGTCTATCCAGACAGAAATTCCCGTAAATCCCAGATGGCCAAAAGCCTCATCGGAAGCATAAGCAGATACTTGTCCGGAGCGTTCAGGATCAGAATTGGGTTTGTCAAAGCCCAGGCCTCTCCGGCTGTAGCTTAGTTGTTTTTCGCTGAATTGTTTGATGGTTGCGGCATCGAGGAACATACGTCTTCCGTATTCTCCTCCGTTTTTAATCATATACAATAATTTACAGACGTCATAAACATTGGAAAACAAGCCTGCGTGACCGCTTACTCCGCCAAACATTGCGGAAGCCGGATCGTGTACATATCCTTTGACTACGCATTTTCTCCACTGATCATCAATTTCTGTAGGGGGGCAAAACTCTGAAAGCCCTTTTTTCCCGGGATTAAAACAAGTATTACTCATTCCCATCGGTTGATAAAATTGAGTGCAGGCATATTCATCCAGAGAAGTCCCTACAATACTTTCAATAATTTTACCCATAAGAATCATACTGAGGTCACTGTAAACGAGTTTGCCTCTTGGTCCCATTTCAGAATCCTTGATAATCTGCATCAGGGTGTCACGGTAATCGTTTCTGAGAAACAATCCCGGGGCTACTTCTATGGTATATTCTGAATTATACGTTCGGGTGTAGATGTCTTTCCTGAGTTGGGTTTTGGATTTATCGGTGAATGTATTCAGATAAAAAGGAATCCATGCTTTAAGGCCGGCTGTATGCTGAAGCAGGTCTTTTACCTGAATATAGGATTTATTGGTATTCTGAAATTCGGGCAGGTATTCCCCAACCGTTTTATTGAGGTCCAGCATTCCGTAATTGTGAAGTTGCATGGCGATAGTAGTGGTAGCCGCAATCTTGGTTACAGAAGCAAGGTCATACATTGTCGTCAGCGGGTCAATGCTGTCGGCAGCGGCACTGTAATCCATTTTTCCAAACCCTTTTTCATATACGATTTTATTTCCTCTCAATACTGCAACGGCAAATCCCGGAATGAGTTTTTGCTGGATTGCGGATTTGGAAAGAGAGTCAAATTTATTGAGGACATAACTGCTCATTTTTACTTCTTCCGGTATTCCAAAACCAAACCGGGTAACAACAGGGATAATCTCTCCCATTCCTTCCCTGAACTGAGAGGATGCAGAAACCGGAAGTTTACCATCCACGATAATGCCACCGAAAATAGCTTCCGCCAAAGCCTGCTGCGCTTCTGTTTCTTCTTCATATCCAACCAGTATTGCCTGTTCTTTTCCAAAGTAACGGAGGGCATAAGGCGTTCCAAAAATACTGAGAATGGTTTTTTTATTGGGAGTAGATGCTAATTTTGAGCAGAAATCGGAAGTAAATGCCGAAATTCCGAAGTTGTCCTGCGCCTTTTTGGAAATATCAAAAACCCCGACGATGACGGTATTACAGGATTTGAGGCTCGCCATCACTTTATCTACCTGAGTCTGACTGGGAAACTGAGGCAGATAAAAGGTTTTCATACCAGCGTACTTTTGTAGCGTTCTGCCAAAGGTATTGCCTTGTTTACCACCCACCTGTACATAAGCAATATTCAGGGATTCCAGAGAACCTAACGGAATCAGGTTGTTTTCATTTTTGGGTAGGGTTACAGCAGCCTCATACAATTCTTTTTTCAGGATTTTTGCAGAACTATTATTGAGGGTTTCCAGTGTATAACCCAGATTTACATAACTTCTTTTGCTCAGATTCAGCCTGTATTTTGTACGGAGGATTCTTTTAACTGCGGTTTCAAGGTCTTCTATAGGAAGTTCTTTGGAATTCACTGCCGTTTTGATTCTGCTAATGGCCTTGGGTACGTCAAGGGAGTAGAGCAAAACATCATTACCCGCTTTAAGAGCCTGAAGCTCAGCTTCTCCGGAGGGATAATATTTTGCCACGCCTTCCATATTGAGTGCGTCTGTAAAAACAAGCCCGTCATACTGCATTTGATTTCTGAGCAAATCCCTGATGATTTTAGGTGAAAGTGTAGAAGGACGATTGACTGTAGGGTCAAGTGCCGGTATATTCAGATGAGCCACCATCATGGAAGGAATACCATATTCTACCAGCTGCCTGAAGGGATAAAGTTCCAGTGTATCCAGTCTTTCTTTTGAATGCAGTATAGAAGGGAGTTCTTTATGAGAGTCTTTATCTGTATCTCCATGGCCAGGGAAATGTTTTACACAGGGAAGAATCTGATTATCCATCATTCCTTTGCTGTACATCCAGCCTTTGTTTACTACATTGTATTTGTTTTCGCCGAAGGAGCGGTCTCCGATAACGGGATTTCTCGGGTTACTGTTTATGTCTATCACCGGTGCAAAATTTACCTGAACGCCTACCGTTTTGCATTGTCTTGCTATTTCTGCTCCCAGTTTGTATATCAGAGAGTCGTTGCGGATAGCCCCGAGGGTCAGGTTGTGGGGGAAACGGGTTGCCGCAGGCAGGCGCATGTTTACCCCCCACTCAGCGTCCTGTGCAATCATGAGCGGTACTTCGTATGCATAGCCCTGATACCGGTTAGCCTGAGAAGCCTGAATGGATGGCTCTCCTTTCATGAAAATCAGTCCTCCAATATGGTAGTTTTGTACCAGATTTTGTACTTCTATATCCTGACCGGCATTTTCGGTACCGAATACGGGTACCATCATTAGCTGTCCGATTTTTCTTTCCAGTGACATAGTTGCAAGTGTGCTGTCCACCCAATGTGTTTCATCCGTAGTTTTTACGGTATATTTAAAAGTCGAGGAAGGGTTACTTTTGGCATATCCATAGGGAATAATAGGAAGAACTCCACAAATGACCAACAAAAATATATTGATGAAAAACTTCATTGTTTTTAGTTTACGGATTAAGTATTTATGACGACTAATAACCCTTCAGGTCTTGATTAATTCTATGTAAAAACGGATTAATTATGAATTCCGCTACGAAATTAATGAAAAATTTTCTGATTGGGATAAATAAAATAAAAAAAACAAAAAACACCTGCAAAAACAAGTGTCTTTTGAGTATGGAAATAGAATAATTTCTTAAATGTTAAGCATTTCGGTAATATTTGAACCGGCAGCTACATTCCCTGAATACACCAAAATATTGACGATGAACTTCATTAGAATGGTCTCAGGCAAAATTACTGACCGAGGATAATGGGTTGTTTTCCGTTTCCACCCAGAACAATGACTTTGGAGTTTTCGGAAGTAGCCAGTTCCTTGTAGGCCTTAATCATCTCATACTGAAGCTGCTTATCGCTCAGTCCTGTATTGATGATACGCTGATAATCTGCAATTCCCTGAGCTTCAACTCTTTTTCTTTCTGCTTCCTGCTTTTCTTTCTGAAGTACGAACTCCATTTTTTGAGCCTCCTGCTCCGCATTGATTTTAGATTCAATAGTGGCTTTTACAGTGGCCGGCAAAACGATATTTCTGATGAGCAGCTGTTCTAATTTTATCCCCCTTTCTTTCAGGTCTTTTTCAAGTGTAGTGAAAATTCTGTTTTGAAATTCATCTCTTTTGTTGGAAAACAAAGAAACTGCGTCATAATAAACTGCGTTGTCTCTTATACGGGTTCTTGCAAGTGGGCGTATAACTTTTTCCCGGTAATCGTTTCCGATAGTACTCAGAATTTTAGGAGCATCCGAAGGGATAACGGTATAAAGTACCGAAAGGTCAAGAATAACCTCCAATCCGTCTTTGGAAAGAATCCGGATGGCGTCATCTCCCTGTTTTTCCCCTTCATCATGAACCTGACTCATGGTGTAATTCTGGGTTTTGATATCAAACTCTGTAATATCCATTAAGGGATTTACAACCTTTAATCCACTGGTAAGAACATCACCGGATACTTTACCAAACAAGGTTTTTACTCCTACTTTACCTGGGTCTATTACTACAAAAATCGAAGACAATAATCCGGCAGCAATCATCAGTCCTCCGATGATGACCGGAATAGACGTTAGTTTTGATGTTTGGGGGACATTTTTGAGTGTGGTGTATCCTATAAAGGCAACCAGCAATCCGATAATGACGAGTGTAAACATAATTAAAATTAATTTTTATTAATAGTAGCAAAGATACGGAAAAATATTACAACTTTATTTAATATATTTTTTTCATCTCTTGCCTTAGTAATTGTTTGATGGATGGATGACAAAACAAGAATTGCCATCGTCTGTCGCAGATGACAAGACAATGGCAACAGGCTATATGTCAACGGTATTACTTAATTCTTGTAACTTTCACCATATTGGTTAGTCCTCTTTCCTGAATAGGAATACTTGCGGTATTGATTACGATGTCTCCTTTTGTAACGAGGCCTTTATTTTTGAGGAATTCATGAATCTCGTGAATTGTAGCGTCGGTACTGTGAAATCCGTCATAATAAAATGCCCGCACTCCCCAAATGAGGTTCAGCGTACAAAGCATATCTTTATTGTTGGTAAAAATAAAAATATTGGAACGGGGGCGGCAATGTGATATCTGAAAGGCAGTATAACCGGATTGTGTCATTCCCACAATTGCGTGAGCGTCTGTTTCCTTGGCAAGCGTACAGGCAGATACGATTACTGCAGCACCTAAAACATGTTTTTTGTCTGCTTTGTCAATGAACATGTTTTTGTAATAAATACTGTCGGCTTCCTGCTCGGTTTTCCGGATAATACTGGCCATAGCCTGAATTACTTCTACCGGATATTTTCCTACGGATGTTTCAGCACTGAGCATGACCGCATCCGCACCGTCAATCACGGCATTCGCCACATCGTTCACTTCGGCTCTTGTCGGGCGGCGGTTTTCTATCATGGATTCCATTACCTGAGTAGCTACAATCACAGGTTTTGCGGCGATATTGCATTTTTCCACGATTCTTTTTTGCCAGATGGGAACATCTTCCATCGGTATTTCTACTCCCATGTCGCCTCTTGCCACCATGATTCCGTCTGCAGCTTCGATAATGGCATCAATATCTTCCAGTGCTTCTGGTTTTTCAATTTTTGCGATAACTTTGGATTTCCCGTTTTTCAGCCGGATTAATTCCTTTAATACATGAATGTCTTTTGCGGAACGCACAAAAGATAAAGCAATCCAGTCAACGGAATATTTGATGCCCAAATCAATGTCTTTGTAGTCCTGATCCGTAATGGTAGGCTCTGAAATCCGGGTATAGGGAAGATTTACGCCCTTACGGCTTTTGATGACTTCACCGGAATCTACACGCAACTCTACTGTAGAACTTTTATCAGTAGAAAGAACCGTGAGTTCAACTTTTCCATCATCAATCAGAATCAGGTCGCCTTCGTTTACGTCTTTGGCAAAAGTATCATAGACAATCGGAATATAATCCTCCGTCTGAATATGGGTATCACATTTTATTGTAATAATATCTCCCGGCTGAACATGGACGGGATTTTTCAACTCTGCTATACGCATTTTAGGTCCCTGAAGGTCCTGAAGAATCGCAATTTTGGTTTTATATTCTTCATTGATTTCCCGGATTAACTTGATATATTTTTCATGTACCGTATGATTGGCATGAGAGAAGTTCAGGCGGACTACATCAAGGCCCTGACGAATCATTTCAATGAGGGTTTCCTTGTCCTCACAGGCAGGCCCGATAGTGGCTACGATTTTCGTTCTGTTAAATTTTAAGTGATTCACGTTTATATTTTAATTTATTTATTTTGGTTAAATGATATGGTTGAGCCATTGTAAAAATTTTTTAGCGTGAGTTTCATTCAATATGTCAGATATTTCTGAAATAATTAAATTTCCCTGATTCAATAAAATTTTTTCTGGAACAATAAATTTTTTTGGGTTTTGTTCATCGTCAGAAACGACAACCAGCAGGAATGCGAATACATGGATTTCTTTCGGAGAAATTTTTACAGGATTTTCAAAAAGATAATAATAAGTATTGTCGGTATGATACTCGTAAAAAACCGTTGGATTCATGTTTTCGCTGAAATCTTCTTTTCCAAAGAGGGATTCCTTTTCATTTTCACTGATGATTTTCGGGTGAAGATGTTCAGGCTCTACGGCTTTCAGGCTTATTGAGAGATAATTATTCAGGATATTACCGATTTTCCATACCGGATTAGTACCACCTATACCCCACATTCGGAGCCGGGAAGGGAGAGGATTGTTTTCCAGAATATTTATTTTTTTTGCCACAGCGGAAATGATTTCAGTAATGTAAAATTAACTCATTGAAATGGATTCAGCAAACAAAAGAGGATTATCTCAGAATTATTTGTATTCATCAAAGTGTTTTGTGAGTACCATCGCATTGCCAGCCTTTTGCCGAGTGTTTGCATCCACACACTGAGTATATCTTTTTTTCAGTAATTTCAAACACAACCGGTTTAAAATCACTGCCTTTGTGTGAGCCATCGCAAAAAGGCTGATTAGTGCTTTTGCCGCATGCACACCAGGAATATTTACCCGGTTCTAATTCCAGTTTGTAGGAAAATTTCTGAGGAATTTCAGGATTTTGCATAAGAATATTTTAAATTTGTTACTTTCGGATTGACATAAAACGAGCACAAATATAGAAATGTTTTTAATTAGGACTTACGCAAAATTAAACTTTGGATATTTCAAAGCCATTGAAATAGCATAATCTAAAATAGAATGTTTGATTTCGTACACCGTTTTTTTTAGTTGGTACGCATAGTTTTTCAGACAG